>DATBME010000108.1:0-5714 GCA_036555005.1 Candidatus Limnocylindria bacterium
CCAGCAGCTCGATCGGTCCGTCATGGACCACGACCCCATCGGCTTCCACCTGTGCGGCATGCCGCCATATCAGGTCAGGCGCCGATCGCGCGACCGCCAAGCCCCAGCCGAGCATGCCCTTCGCGCCGGCATCCGCGTAGCGACCGGCCACGATCGCATCCCATCCCGTGCCGGCGAACAAGGCCAGCCGGCCATGTACCGAGACGAGGTCCACCGGGCGGGCGTCGCCCGCCGCCAGTGTGGCCGCCAGGTGCGCCGGCTCCCGCGTCAGTCCCAGCAGGTGTGCGGTCGCGTTGCCGAAGCCGGCCGGGATGTAGCCCAGGACCGTCTCCGTGCCGGCCAGCGCGTTGTAGCCCACGCCCAGGCTGCCATCCCCGCCGACCACCACGATGGTCCGATACCCAGTCAGGCGCTCGGCCATCCAGGCGGTGAGCGTGGCGGGGTCACGCGTCGCCACGGAATGGAGGTCGGCGCCGAGGCGCTGCTGGGCGAGCGCCACCGCCTCGCGGACGTGCGGCTGGCGCGCGGAACCGGCCAGCTCGTTCAGGAAGATGGCGACCGGCGCTGGGGGCGTCACGGCGCCACTCTACCCCGCGTCAAGCACGCCGCCGCGACCATGCGCCGCCGCAACCAGGCTATGGCAGGCCGCTCAGCACCTCGGCCGCATCGTCCTCGCTGGTGGTGGCGACGAAGACCAGCACGTCGCCGTTGACGTACAGGTACACGCTGTTGTCCTGCTCGGGATCGGTGGCGCGCTCCACCTCCTTGCCGCCGACATTAGCCGTCTCCCACTCGAGCGGCGTCTCGCGCTCGGCGTCGGTCGCGTCCTTGAACGTCTGCAGCAGGCGGCCGGAGTCCGCGCCCTCGGCCCGGAAGGCGAAGACCGCCACGCCGCTGCCGCTGTCCGGCGCGACGCCGAAGCCGATGGCCACCGCCACGTCCTCAGGTGAAACGCCCAGGTTGCGCAGGAACTCCTCGGCCTCCGCGCTGGTCCCCGAGCTGGCGAACTCGTCACCGAGCATCGACAGCTTCTGCAGCGCGACGCCGCCAACGGTGTCGGGAATCAGGGCCTCCAGGTCCTTGGCGCTCGACGGCAGCGATGGCACGGCGCCCTCGCTGGCCGAAGACTCGGCCAGGCTGGGGCTCGGAGCCTCGACCGTGGGGGTCGGGCTGGTCGTGCTACTGCTGCAGGCGGCAATCGCGACGGCCAAGAGCAGGATCGCCGCCAGGGCGGCACGCGAGGAATGCACGGTTGTCCGGGGACCTCTAGCGGAACCGACCTGGCGGGCACGGTCGGGCGTGCAGGATAGCGAAGGCCGCCGCCGCTGACGAATCACGGACCCAGGTCCAGCGTGCCCTCCAAGCTGCCGGCGGGCGTGCGAGCTTATTACCGGGGTGTCATAGAAGCGACGCTTTCGACGCAATGCGCGCTGGTTTTATGACTGGCGGTCATGATGACAGCAGGTTTCAGCCGAATCCGGTCATTTTCATGACAGGACGGTCATATCTCGTCGACCCCGCGGCACGGCTGAGCTAGCCCGGGCTACTTCAGGAAGGCGCTGCGCTCCCGCTTCAGGAACCTGCCACCGCCGGTTTCGCCGAGCCACTCGTCGCCATCGACCACCGTGCGTCCGCGGCTCAGCACCACGTCGGACCCGCCGGTCACCTGCCAGCCCTCGTAGCAGCTGTAGTCGACATCCATGTGATGCGTGCTGGCGCTGATGGTGTGCTTGCGATTGGGGTCGTAGACCACCAGGTCGGCATCGAGCCCGACCTGCACGGCGCCCTTCTGCGGCAGCCCGAACATGCGCGCCGGCGCGGTCGAAGTGATCTCCACCCATCGGTTCGGCGTCAGCCGGCCCTCGGCCACGCCGCCGCTGTGCAGCAGGTCCATCCGGTTTTCGACGCCTGGCAGCCCATTCGGCACCTTGCGGAAGTCGCCACGTCCCATCTCCTTCTGACCATGGAAGTCGAACGGGCAGTGGTCGGTGGAGACGACCTGCAGATCATCCTTGAGCAGGCCGATCCAGAGGTCCTCCTGATGATGGGCCGGGCGCAGCGGCGGGGAGCAGACGAACTTCGATCCCTCGAACCCATTGCCCAGGTCCTCGAGGGAGAGGAACAGGTACTGCGGGCAGGTCTCGGCGAAGGCCGGCAGCCCTTCGTCGCGAGCGCGGCGGACCTCGTTCAGTGCCTCCCGGGCGGCCAGGTGGACGATGTAGACCGGTGCCTCCGCCACCTGCGCCAGGCGGATGACCCGATTGGTGGCCTCGCCCTCCAGCACCGGTGAGCGACTGGTGCCGTGGAAGTAGGGATCGGTGTTGCCGACCGCGAAGTTCTGGTGCGCCACCACGTCAATGGCCAGGCCGTTTTCGGCGTGCATCATGATCAGCCCGCCGTTCTCATGGGTCCGCTGCATGGCCTGGAAGATGGCGCCGTCGTCGCTGAAGAAGACGCCGGGGTAGGCCGTGAACAGCTTGAAGGTGGTCACGCCCTCGTCGACCAGGGTGTCCATCTCGGCCAGGACGTCGTCGCGGACGTCGCTGATGATCATGTGAAAGCCGTAGTCGATGCAGGCCCTGCCCTCTGCCTTCTCCTGCCAGGCATCCAGGCCATCCCGCAGCGACCCGCCGCGCGGCTGCACGGCGAAGTCGATGATGGTGGTGGTCCCGCCGAAGGCGGCGGCCCGCGTGCCGGTCTCGAAGGTGTCCTTGGCGAAGGTCCCGCCGAATGGCAGCTCCATGTGGGTGTGGACGTCGATGCCGCCAGGAATCACCCACTTGCCGCCGGCATCAATGATTCGGTCGGCACTGACCGACGCGCCCAGGTCGGCGCCGATGAGGGCAATCGACTCGCCGTCGACCAGCACGTCGCCCTGGGTCGTGGCGTCCGCGTTGACAATTGTGCCGTTGGCGATGAGCGTCTTCATCGGCTGATGGTAGCGCCGCGTGGTATGCGCCGACGGAGAGCCGGGATGGTGCGCTAGCCAGGTCCCGCCTCCGAGGAGTACTGCCGCGCCCATTCCTCGCTCCAGGTCAGCCGTCCGGCGCGGAGGTCGCCGATCACCCGGGCCAGCCAGCGCAGCTCGGCGCGCATGACCGCCGCCCGGTACTCGTCTTCAACCAGGAACAGGCGTGGGATGCTGGCGGCGACCGCGGCGCGCGATGACCCCTCGAGCGCGGCCAGATCGGCTTTGACCGCGACCTGGCGCCGCTCGAGCTGGACCAGCGCCTCCTCGGGCGTCAGTAGGGCAAGGAACGAGAGGGCGGCGGGAAACTCGGGGAACTCCCGCTGACGCGCGGCGAGGGCATCGGCCAGCCATTCCCGCAGCACCTCGCGCCCGGCAGGGGTCAACTCGTAGACGGTCCGCTCCGGCCACCGCCGGTCGCGGGTGGTTTCCCGGACGCGGGCCAGGCCGGCCCTTTCGAGCCGGTCGATGGCCTTGTACAGGCTCGCCCGCTGGCCGACGTTCACGACGCTGTCCTTCTTCCGCTCGCGAATGAGCTGCTGCATGCGATAAGGGTGCATCGGCGCCTCGGCAAGGAGCGACAGCACGGCGAGGGCCAGGGTCGACCGGCGAACGCGGGGGGCCACGGCCCGTAGGCTAGCCCCCCGCGTCGGGTGGTGCGCGGGGCTCAGGCCACGACCGCCCCGGCGGGCTCCGCGTCTTCTGCGCCAACCTCGGCCGGCGCGGCGACATGGCGAGGCAGCAGGAACGAGAGCGCTCCGGCCGTTCCGAAGGCCAGGACCTGGAACCACAGCGTCTGCTGAATGGCCGCTGTCAGGATGATGGCCGGCGGCTCGCCCGGCGCCGCGGCTTCCACCAGGCCGAAGAACACCACGCCCACCACGGCGATCCCGACGGCCGAGCCAACCTGCATCACGGTGTTCACCACGCCCGATGCGGACCCGGCGTGCCGCGTCGGCACCTCCGCCAGGATCAGGTCGAACATGGCCGGCATGCTCAGTCCCATTCCCACGCCGCCCACGGCCAACCCCACCGTGAGCTGCCACGGCTCGAGGTCGGCGCCCACCAGCCCGATGGTGCCGATCACCAGCGCCACGCCGAGCGCCATCAGCGGGAGACCGATGTTCAGAAGTCGGCGCCCTGCCGCCTCGGCGGCAGCACCAGCGATGAACCCGGCCACTACCACGGCCAGCGGCCACGCGATCCCGGCGAGGGCCGTGGTCAGCGGGCTGAAGCCGAGGCCCACCTGGAGCCACAGGACCAGTACGAACCAGAACGACCCAAGCCCGGCCATCAGGAGGAGGCTGAGTGCGAGGCCGGCCACGAACGACCGATGCCCGAACAGCTCCGGCTCGGTCAGCGGCGAGCCATCGGTCCGCGCCTTGTGGCGCTGCCAGAGGGCGAACAGGGCGAAGACCGGAAGCGACAGCCCCAGCGAGACGAAGGTCCACGCCGGCCAGTCGAAGGAGGCACCCTCGACCAGGGGGACCATCACCAGCAGCAGGGCGGTGGTCACCAGCCCCACCCCGACCAGGTCGAGGCGAAGCGGATTCGGCGAGCGCGACTCGATCACCAGGCGCAAGGCGGCCAGGCCGGTGACCAGGCCGATGGGCAGGTTGATGAGGAAGATCGGCCGCCAGCCCAGACCGCCGAGGTCGAGCTCGACCAGGAGTCCGCCAAGCAGCGGGCCGATGACGGCCGCCAGGCTGAACGCGATCCCGTACAACGCGAACGCGATGAACCGCTCCCTGGCCGGGAAGATGACCTGGGCGATGGCGAGGACCTGCGGGACCATCACTGCCGCCATCAGCCCCTGCGCGACACGGCTCAGGATCAGGGCCTCCACCGTCGGCGCCAGGCCGGCCGCGACCGATGCCGCGACGAAGCCGGTGACGCCGATGAGGAACACCCGCCTCCTGCCGTAGATATCTCCCAGGCGGCCACCGGTGATCAGGGTCACGGCAAAGGCCAGGGTGTACCCCGCGATCACCCATTCCATGGTCTCGAACGACGCGCCGAGGTCGGCCGCCATGCTCGGCAGCGCGACGAAGACGATGGTGCCATCCAGGATGTCCATGAAGCCGGCCGCCAAGAGCACCGCGAATGCCACCCAGCGTCGAGGATCCAGTCCCGCGGGCGTGGCGCCTGGGCTTGTCACTGAAGTCGTCATCTTTCCGGTCCGCTGGTGCCCCGAATACTAGTTGTCGTATGACTATAGTAGTCACACGGACACTAGTCAAGGCCGATCACGTCAGTGCGTATCCCGGCGCCAGTGGGCACAGGCCCTGGCGTCAGCCCGCGACATCCTCGTAGGCCTGGAGGCGGCAGACCAGGGTCAGGCCGATGCCCCGATACACGCCGAAGCCCATGGCCGAGCTCTGCAGGACGCCAAACCGATGGCCGTCATCGGCCCCCGCCTGCAGGGCCGCCAGGCTGATGGCCCGCCCGTAGCCGCGGCGCCGCGCGTCCTCCGCCACCGCGACGGCGTAGAGCCCGGCCGCTTCCCCGGCAGTGCATAGCGTGGCGCACGCCACCGGCGTGCCGTCTCCGAGACGACCCACGAAGTGCTGCAGTGGGACCGATGCGCCCCACCCATCGCGCGCGCCGATGCGCTCGAAGGAGCCGGCGAAGATGCCGCGCATGCCCAGCGGCTCGAGGACGGCCAGCACGTCGGCGAACTCGCCGGCTGAACGCACAACACGAATGCTGAAGTCGTCGTGGACGGGCGGCGGCGGCAGGGCGTCCA
>DATBME010000121.1:0-4806 GCA_036555005.1 Candidatus Limnocylindria bacterium
AGCCGCTTCTACCTCTCGCTGGAGGACGACCTGATGCGGCGCTTCGCATCGGATCGGGTCAGCAGCATCATGGGACGCCTGGGCTTCGACGACGAGACGGCGCTCGAGTCCGGGATGGTGAGCCGCACCATCGAGGGGGCGCAGACGCGGGTGGAGGGCTACAACTTCGACGCCCGCAAGCACGTCGTCCAGTACGACGACGTGATCAACCGCCAGCGCGAGACGATCTACCACGAGCGGGAGCGGATCCTGCGCTCGAAGGACCTGTCGCCGACGATCCTGACCATGCTCGACGAGGAGGTCAGCGGCATCGTCCTGGAGCACACGGAGGGAGACCCGGAGGAGTGGAATCGGGCCGGCCTGAAGGCGCGCCTCCAGGCCATGGCTCCGTCACTCGGCGCGCCGGCGCTCTCCGCCATCGACGAGGAGACGAATGCCGCGGCCCTGACCGAGGCCACGCTCGATGCCGTGGCCGAGGCCTACGAGCAGAAGCGTGTCGAGACCGGCGAGGAGGGGATCGCGGTCCTGGAGCGGGTCGTCCTGCTGCGGGTGATCGACTCCCTGTGGGTCGAGCACCTCACCGCGGTCGACGACATGCGACGCGGCATCGGCCTGCGCGCCTACTCGCAGCGCGACCCGCTGAACGAGTTCAAGGTCGAGGCCTACCGGATGTTCGACGAGCTGAAGGACACCATCCGCCACGACGTGACGCATACGATCTTCCGGGTCAGCGTGGCGCGTGAGCCGATGGCCCAGCCGGCCCGACGCGTCACCGAGGGGCGCCTGGAGCTGGCGGCCGGTGCGATGGCCGCCGGGGCGGCGGGCGCCGATGCGGCAGGGGCGGGGCCGATGGCCGCCGGCAACGGCAATGGGGCCGGGCCGGTCAGTGCGCCGCAGCCGGTTCGCGCCGGCCCGAAGGTCGGGCGTAACGACCCGTGCTGGTGCGGCTCCGGCAAGAAGTTCAAGCGCTGCCACGGCGCCTGAACGTGTCGCTGACCGCCTGACTCGGAGCACGTTGAGCGGTCTCTACACCACTGGACTTCTCAGGTGTGAATGTCACGCGCGCTAGAGGGACGTTGGAGCCGATCCGACCCGCGGCGCCGGTTCACCCACGCTCACGGCCCGCGCCGTCAGCGCCTGCGGCGGATGAGCGTCCCTCCAAGGTTGTCCTGATTCACGCCTGATAAGAAGACGACGTTCGCGAGGGGCCCGACCGCTCGCGGCCGCCAATCATGCGAGCGGCATCGGCCGCTACCGAGCGTCCTGGGGCACCATCTGCTGGCACGCCCAGCGGTTGCCATCCGGATCGCTGAAGAAGGTGAACCAGCCCCACGGCTGCTTGTCGACCTCGGTCGCCTCCACGCCGCGGCTGAGCAGGTCCTGCCTGACGGCCTCGGCGTCGTCGACCACGACCTGCAGGCCGGTCTGCGAGCCAGGCGCCATGGTGGTGATCCCCTGGCCGATGACGATCGAGCAGGCCGAGCCCGGCGGCGTGAGCTGCACGAAGCGCAGCTCCGGCGTCACCTGGTAGTCGTGGTCGGCGTTGAAGCCGACCTTGTCCACGTAGAAGGCCTTGGCGCGGTCGACATCGGTCACGGGAACGGCGACGAGTTCGAGCTTCATGTCCATCGGTCAATTTTGTGACATCCCGCGGGCCAGGACCATTCGAGGGCTTGGCGGGAGCGTCAGGACCCGCTACGATGAGGACCCACAGGGCGCACGAGGCGCGGTGACTGCGTGCGTCCCCGAATGTGGAGAGGCTCGTGAAGCAACTGACCAGAACTGCTCGAGGCCCTGAGACCACCACCCTCCCTTCTCTCCCCACCCCAGCCTCCCTGCCACTGGTCACCCGCTTCAGAGACCCGGACGAACCCTACGAAGACCTCATTCAGTGCGAGCGTGACTGCATGCGCTGCAGCTATGCGTACACCCTGGACTGCGACGGCAACTGCGGCGCCTGCCCGCGGCAGACCTACTGCCCATGCGTCAATCCGGCCAAGGTCCGCTCCAAGAACACTCGCACCGAGGCAGACTTCCCGGCCGAGCTCCCCATGGTGACGGCGGTTGGACGGAATTAAGGACGAGGCGCTGCGACTGGCGCGCCTCGTGGCCGATACGGCGGTGCGCCTTTGACCTGCCCGCCAAGGAATCCGAGCTCGCCGAGCTGACGACGCGCAGCGCCGACCCCGATCTCTGGAACGACCCGCAGGCCGCGCAGGCAGTGCTTCGCCGTGCCGACGAGCTGCGCGAGGAGGTCGGCACCTGGCGTGACCTCGAGGCCCGCGCCAACGGCCTGGCCGAGATCGCCGAGCTGGCCGAGGCGGACGCCGATTCCGGCGACGGGCTGACCGCCGACCTGCAGCGCGACCTGGACACCCTCTCCGCCGACTGGGAGCGAATGCAGTCGCGGCTCCTGCTGTCGGAGCCGTACGACGAGCGGCCGGCGATCGTATCGGTCCATGCCGGAGCCGGCGGGACCGAGTCGCAGGACTGGGCCGAGATGCTGCTGCGGATGTACCTGCGCTGGGCCGATCGCTCCCGCTTCAAGACCGAGATCCTCGACCAGACCGAGGGCGAGGAGGCGGGGCTCAAGAGCGTCACCTTCGCGGTCGACGGCCGATGGGCCTACGGCCGGCTGAAGAGCGAGCGCGGCGTCCACCGGCTGGTGCGCATCAGCCCGTTCGACTCGCAGAAGCGGCGGCACACCAGCTTCGCGCTGGTGGAAGTGATGCCCGAGGTGGCCGAGGACGCCGCGATCGAGATTCGCGAGGACGAGATCCGAGTCGACACTTATCGAGCCAGCGGCGCCGGCGGCCAGCACGTCAACAAGACCGATTCGGCCGTCCGCATCACCCACCTGCCGACCGGCATCGTGGTCACCTGCCAGAACGAGCGCAGCCAGGCGCAGAACAAGGAGCGCGCCATGGCGGTGCTGCGGGCCAAGCTGGTCGAGCGCCAGCAGGAGGAGCGCGAGGCCGAGATGGCGCGCCTGCGCGGCGACCATGTCGAGGCCGGCTGGGGCAACCAGATCCGCAGCTACGTGCTGCAGCCCTACACCATGGTCAAGGACCTGCGCACCGGGGTCGAGACCTCCAACCCGACGGCCGTGCTGGACGGGGACCTGGATCCGTTCATCGAGGGCTACCTGCGCTCGCGGATCGGCAGCGAGGTGGCGGCCACGTGATCGGGACGCTCGAGCGGCCGGTGGTGGCGGCCCGCACCGTTGCGCAGCCGGTGATCAGCATGGTCGACGTCGGCATGACCTATCCCAACGGCAAGGTGGCGCTGGCCGACGTCAACGTCACCATCCCGTCCGGCGACTTCGTCTTCCTGGTCGGCCCCTCGGGTGCCGGCAAGAGCACCTTCATCCGCCTGCTGATCCGCGAGCAGCTGGCCACCAGCGGCCGGGTGACCGTGGCCGGGCGCGACCTGGCCCGCATGCGGCGCCGCCAGGTGCCGAAGCTGCGTCGCCGGATCGGGATCGTGTTCCAGGACTTCCGCCTGCTGCCGGCCAAGACCGTGTACGAGAACGTGGCGTTCGCGCTGGAGGTGACCGGCGCCTCGCGGACCCACATCCGACAGCGCGTGCCGCAGCTGCTCAACCTGGTGGGGCTGCACGAGCATGACGACCACCTGCCCAACCAGCTCTCCGGCGGCGAGCAGCAGCGCGTGGCCATCGCCCGCGCCCTGGTCCACGCCCCGGCGATGCTCATCGCCGACGAGCCGACCGGCAACCTGGACCCCGTGACCTCGTGGGAGATCATCCAGCTGCTGATCCAGATCAACGAGCTGGGCACCACCGTGCTGATGGCGACCCACAATCAGGAGATCGTCAACGCCATGCGCCGGCGCGTGCTGGCGCTGGAGCACGGCACCCTGGTCCGCGACGAGTCCGGCGCAGCCTACGAGCGGGAGTACTGAGCCGATGGCCTTCCTGCGCTTCGTCGGCTTCGCCGTGGTCCGCTCCTGGCAGGGCTTCTGGCGCAACGCGATGATGAGCCTGGCCGCGACAGCGACGGTGATCCTGATGCTGGTGCTGCTGTCGGGGCTCTTCATCGTGATCGCCGGCCTGAACTCGGGGCTGGCCTTCATCGAGTCGAAGGTGGCGGTCACCGCGCGCCTGATCGACGGGCTGTCGGACGACCAGCTCGCGGCCCTCATGAACGATGTCGAGGGGCTGGAGGGCGTGAATGACGTCACCTACATCAGCCCGGAGATGGCGATGCAGCGCCTGGAGGAGGCCTATCGCGAGCGGGGCGAGGAGCTCGACACGGGTGGCGCGGACATCGAGCTGTACGCCAGCCTGGAGATCGCCCTGGACGACCCGACCTTCTCCGGCGCCGTGGCGCTCGCGCTGGACGATCGCTTCGAGGTCGAGCGCATCACCACCAAGCAGACCGAGTACGAGACACTGCTGGACATCATCGGCACCATCCGCATGGTGGGCGTGGTGGCGCTGATCCTGGTGGGGGCGGTGGTCCTGTTCATGATCGTGAACACGATTCGGATCGCGGTCTACTCGCGCGCCAGCGAGATCGAGATCATGCGCCTGGTGGGCGCCAGCGACTCCTTCATCCGATGGCCGTTCATTCTGGAGGGAATCCTGTGCGGCCTGATCGGCGCGGTGGTCACGATCGTGCTCGTCGCCGTGGTGTGGGATCCGATCAAGGACGTGATGATCACCATGTTCCAGATGCCAACCGCGGTGAGCAGGCAGTTCCTGGCCACGCTGTCGGGCGTCCTGCTGGGTGTGGGGCTGGGAGTGGGCGCCATCGGCTCCTGGATCAGCGTGCGCTCCAACCTGTC
>DATBME010000140.1:0-1717 GCA_036555005.1 Candidatus Limnocylindria bacterium
GGCATCTTCGGCACCGCGGTGGCGACCATGGGCATGCTGATGACCACCGCCTACATCCTGGCCATGGACACCTTCGGGCCCATCACCGACAACGCGGGCGGCGTGGCCGAGTTCAGCCGCTCCGAGGCCGGAGCCCGCGAGATCACCGACCGGCTGGATGCGGTCGGCAACACGACCAAGGCGCTGACCAAGGGCTACGCCATCGCGTCGGCAAGCCTTGCCGCCTTCCTGCTGTTCAGCGCCTACATCGACAAGGTCAACCTGATCCAGACCAACCGCGGCGGCGAGCTGCTCACCGCCGTCAACCTGGCCGACGTTGGCGTCTTCGTCGCGGCCCTGTTGGGCGCCATGCTGGCGTTCTTCTTCAGCTCGCTGGCCATCCGGGCCGTGGGCAAGACGGCGCAGTCGATCATCGTCGAGGTGCGCCGCCAGTTCCGCGAGATGCCCGGCATCATGGACTACACCCAGCGCCCGGACTATGCGCGCGTGGTGGACATCACCACCGCTGCGGCGCTGCGCGAGATGGTGGCACCCGGCCTTGTGGCGGTGGCCACCCCGATCCTGGTCGGCCTGCTGCTCGGCTACCAGGCCGTCGCCGGCCTGCTGATGGTCGGCACCATCGCCGGCGTGCTGCTGGCAACCGTGCTGAACAACGGTGGCGGGGCGTGGGACAACGCCAAGAAGTACATCGAGTCCAACCACCTGACCGATGACGCCGGCGAGGTGCTGGGCAAGGGCACGCCCGCCCATGCCGCGGCCGTGGTGGGCGACACGGTGGGCGATCCGTTCAAGGACACCGCGGGCCCGTCGCTGCACGTGCTGGTGAAGCTGCTGGCGACCATCACCCTGGTGCTGGCGCCGCTCTTCATCCGCTAAGCAATCAGCGCTGCCGCCGCGCGCTTCGGCGCCACCAGGCAGTTACAGGTGGAGCAACTAACGGACAAGGAGCGGGGACCAGGACACGGAATCCGCAGAGATTGCCACGGATTCCGTGGCTTCAAGGGGGTTGGCCCACGACTTCGGTGGTCGAGGCGGCGCCGGACCTATCTTGTTGGCCGTTAGTTGCTCTCCGGGTAACTCGCAGGTAGCGGGTACCACACACGTAGCGGGAGGCGGGCGCGGCAGTGGACATCGTCTTCCAGGCGATCGTGATCGGGATCATCCAGGGGCTGACCGAGTTCATCCCCGTCAGCTCGTCCGCGCACCTGGAGCTCGCGCCCTGGATCTTCGGCTGGGAGGGGAGCCCGCTGATCGGCAGCCTGGCGTTCGACGTGTTCCTGCACCTGGGCACGTTGATCGCGCTGCTCGTCTACTTCTGGCGGGACTGGGTCCGCCTGGTCGGGGCGGTGGTGGCGAGCATCCGCGAGCGGCACATCGGCCTGGATGCCGACCGGCGGCTGGGCTGGATGCTGGTGCTCGGCACCATCCCGGCCGCCATCATCGGCTTCGTCGGGGAGGACTTCATCGACCGTGTCTTCCATGGCGGCAGCGACGAGGTGCTGCTGGCCATCGCCGCGGCCCTGGTGGTTGGCGCCATCATCCTCGTCGCCGCCGACCGCCTGGGCGCCAAGCGACGCGAGATCGAGCAGGTCGGCCCCGGCACCACGCTGGCCATCGGCTTCAGCCAGGCGCTGGCCCTGCTGCCCGGCATCAGCCGCTCCGGGGCGACCATGTCGACCGGGCTGGCGCTGGGGCTGACCCGCGAGGCGGCGGCGCG
>DATBME010000145.1:0-5186 GCA_036555005.1 Candidatus Limnocylindria bacterium
CGCCGCGTCATCGATCGGCTGGTCGGCTACAAGCTCAGCCCGCTGGTCAGCAGCAAGATCCGGCGCGGCCTGTCGGCCGGCCGGGTGCAGAGCGTGGCGGTGCGGCTGGTGGTCGATCGCGAGCGCGAGATTGAGCGGTTCGTGCCGGAGGAGTACTGGACCCTGCTCGCCCAGCTGCGGCGGTCCGGCAGCGAGGCGAGCTTCGCGGCCGAGCTGACCCGCATCGATGGCGAGAAGGCCCGCATCGGCTCCGAGGAGGAGGCGCGCCAGCACGAGGAGGCGCTGCGTGGCGCCACCTTCACGGTCAGCAAGGTCACCCGCACCCAGCAGAAGAAGAACGCGCCACCGCCCTTCATCACCAGCACGCTCCAGCAGGAGGCGTCCCGCAAGCTGGGCTTCGGCGCGCGCCGCACGATGAGCGTGGCCCAGTCCCTCTACGAGGGCATCGCCCTGCCGGAGGGCCAGGTCGGCCTGATCACCTACATGCGCACCGACTCGGTGGCCATGGCCTCGGGGGCGGTGGGCGAGGCGCGCCAGGTGGTGGGCCAGCGCTTTGGCGCCGAGTTCGTACCGGAGCGGCCGAACGTGTACCGCACGCGCACCCGGGGCGCACAGGAGGCACACGAGGCGATCCGCCCGTCGAGCTTCGCCCGGCTGCCGGAGTCCTTGTCCGCCCACCTGAAGCCGGACGAGCTGCGGCTGTACGACCTGATCTGGAAGCGAGCCCTCGCCTCGCAGATGGCCCCCGCTCGTTTCGACCAGGTCGGCGTCGACGTCAGCGCGGACCGATACACCCTGCACGCCGGCGCGCGGAAACGGATCTTCGACGGGTACCAGGCCCTGTACGTCGAGGGCAAGGACGACGAGGAGGACGAGCGACTGACCATCCTGCCCGAGCTGCAGGACGGCGAGGCGCTGGACCTGCTGGGGCTGTCGAGCGAGCAGCACTTCACCCAGCCACCGCCGCGCTACACCGAGGCAACGTTGATCCGGGCGCTGGAGGAGCGGGGCATCGGTCGTCCGTCGACCTATGCGCCGACCATCGAGACGATTCGGCAGCGCGGCTACGTGACCAGCAAGGACCGGCGCCTGTTCCCGGAGGAATCGGCCTTCCGGGTGACCGACCTGCTGGTCGAGCACTTCCCCGAGATCGTCGACCTGGACTTCACCGCGCGCATGGAGGACCAGCTGGACGACGTGGCCGGCGGTGAGCGCGAGTGGGTGCCCATGGTCCGCGACTTCTGGGTGCCGTTCAGCGCCAAGGTCAGCGAGGGGCGCGAGAAGATCGCCAAGCAGGTCGAGGTCACCGACATCCCCTGCCCGCTCACCGGCGACAACGGCGACATGCTGATCAAGCGCTTCGGGCGCAACGGCTGGTTCCTGGGCTGCAGCGGCTACCCGGAGTGCAAGTACACCCAGCCCCTGCCCGGCGAGGAGCCGGAGGAGATCCCGGAGATGCCCGGCGTGGGCGAGGTCTGCCCGCAGTGCGGCGAGGGCCACCTGGCCGCCAAGCGCGGCCGCTTCGGGCCGTTCGTGGGTTGCGACCGCTACCCCGACTGCAAGTACATCAAGAAGAACACTCCGCCGAGCGAGCAGTTCGGCACCTGCCCGCAGTGCGGCCAGGGCACGGTCGTCACCAAGCGGGCGCGCCGCGGCCGCCGGCCGTTCTGGGGCTGCGACCGCTATCCGGACTGCGATTACGCGACCTGGACGCGGCCGGAGCCGGCGGCGACCGCCACGGCCACCGCCGCAGCGCCGGAGGATGACGGCCAGGAGCTCGCCAGCGCCGGCGGGGCGCGTGGCTGAGCCTGGCCTCTCGGCAGACGCCGCCGGCGCGCTGGAGCGCTTCCTTTCGCACCTCGACAGCCGTAACGCGTCGCGCGGCACGCTCGTCGAGTACCGGCGACATGTCACCGAGTTCCTCGCCTTCCTCGATCAGCGCGGCGCCGACTGGCGGCGACCCGAGCGGGCGACCGTGCGCGCCTACCTCGCCGCGCTGGCCGATCGTCAGCTGGCGGCGTCCACGGTGGGAGGCCGGCTGGCGGCGATCCGCTCCTTCTACCGTCACGCGGCGCGCCAGGGCTGGATCGAGACCGATCCGATGGCCGGCGTCCGCTCGCCCCGGCGGCCGGGCCGGCTGCCGCGCGTGCTGAGCGAGGGCGAGGCGGCCCGCCTGGTCGAGGCACCGGCCCGTCGCGGTCCGGAGACCCGCCGCGGGGTCGGCCTGGCCCTGGCCGACGCGCTGGTCCGCCGCGACGCCGCCCTGCTGGAGCTGCTGTACGCCACCGGCATGCGCATCAGCGAGGCGGCCTCGCTGACCATCGATCGCATCGACGTGTCGCGCCGGCGGCTGCGGGTGGTCGGCAAGGGCGCCAAGGAGCGCGAGCTGCTGTTCGGCCGCCCGGCGCAGGCGGCGCTGCAGGGCTACCTCGCCGCCGGTCGGCCGGCGCTCGCCGCCCGCGCGGCGCAGGCCAGGGCGCAGCCGCCGGCGCTCTTCCTGAACTCGCGTGGCGCGCCGCTGACCGCGCGCGGGGCGCGGCTGATCGTCGAGCGCTGGGTGGAGGCCACCGGCGTGGCCAGCCGCA
The DNA here is from genome assembly GCA_036555005.1 of Candidatus Limnocylindria bacterium. Taxonomy (GTDB): domain Bacteria; phylum Chloroflexota; class Limnocylindria; order QHBO01; family QHBO01; genus DASSCW01. The sequence goes on from DATBME010000145.1 coordinate 2,586, forward strand.
CCTCGCCGCACACGCTGCGCCACTCCTTCGCCACGCACCTGCTGGAAGGTGGCGCCGACCTGCGCTCCGTCCAGGCGCTGCTGGGCCACGCCAACCTGGCCACCACCCAGATCTACACCCATCTCTCGGACGCCGCCGTGCGCAGCGCCTACCGCTCGGCGCATCCGCGCTCGGGGCGTGGCAGCGCCGGCGACGCGCGGTGAGGGAGGATCCGCGGGAGCCCGGAACGCAGCTACCGGCGGTCGACGAGCCGCCGCCGGACGCCCTGCAGCCGGAGACCTTCGAGCAGGAGATCACGCGCGCCTCGCCCGCGCGCGTCCTGGCCACCGCCAGCCTGATCCTGACCGTCGCCGCCCTGGCCAGCCGGCTGCTGGGCTGGATCCGGCTGCTGGTGATCGGCTCCCAGTTCGGAGCGAGCCGCGAGCTGGACGCCTACTTCGCCGCCTTCCGCATCCCGGATGCCATCTTCCAGCTGGTGGTGGCTGGCGCCCTGAGCGCGGCGCTGATCCCGGTCTTCGCCAGTTATCGCGCCCGCGGCCAGGAGGCAGAGGCGTGGCGGCTGGCCAGCAGCATCATCAACCTGGTCGTCATCGCGCTGGCCGGCCTGTCGCTGCTGATGGCCATCTTCGCGCCGGTGCTGGTGCCGATCGTGGCGCCCGGCTTCGACGTCCCCACCACCGAGCTCACCGTCCGCATGACGCGGGTCATGCTGCTGTCGCCGGTCCTGATCGGGATGGGAGCGGTGGTGAGCGGCATCCTGAACTCGTACGAGCGCTTCGCGGTGCCATCGCTGGCGCCGCTCGCCTACAACATCGTCATCATCCTGGCCGCCATCTTCCTGGCGCCGATCATGGGCGTGGAAGGGCTGGCGGTCGGCGTCGCCATCGGCTCATTGGCCCACCTGGTCATCCAGCTGCCGGAGCTGGGCAAGGTGGGGCAGCGCTACGACCTGACCATCGGCCTGCGCGATCCGGGGGTGCGCAAGGTGGCCTTCCTGATGGGACCGCGCATGCTCGGCCTGGCGGCCGGACAGCTGAACTTCATCGTCTCCACCATCCTGGCCTCAGGGCTGCCGGAGGGCAGCATCACCGCCTACAACTACGCCTTTCAGCTGTCGCAGATCCCGGTCGGCGTGCTGGGGGTCAGCGTGGCGGTGGCCCTCTTCCCGACCCTCAGCCGGGACGCGGCACTGGGGCACGTGGGCGAGATCCGACGGCAGGTCGCCACCAGCCTGAGGGTGCTGATCTTCATCGCCGCCCCGCTGACGGCGGCCATGATCGTGCTGGCGGGACCGATCACCGCGGTCTTCTTCCAGTACGGGCTGTTCAGTGAGCAATCGGCCCAGCGCACGGCCGACGCCCTGGCCTTCTTCGCCATCGGCCTGGTCGCGCACATCGTGGTGCACGTGCTGACGCGGGCCTTCTACGCCATGCAGGACACCCGCACGCCGGTCCTGTGGGCGATCATCGCGGTGGCCATCAACGTGCCGCTGATGGCCTGGCTGGTGGGACCGATGGGGGTCCAGGGCCTGGCCCTGGCACTTTCGATCAGCGCCAGTCTGGAGGTGGTCGGCCTGCTCTGGGCGCTGCACAACCGGATCGAGTCGATCGAGGGGGCCGTGGTGCTGCGCTCGGCCGCCCGCTCCGCGGTGGGTGCGGTGGCGGCGGCGCTGGTCATGCTCGGGGGCCTGACGCTGGTCGCGACCTGGCTGCCGGCCTTGCTGCAGGGCGGGATCAGCCGACTGCTGGTGACTGTGGTACTGGGGGCGGCCGGGGCCGCCATCTTCCTGCTGGTGGCGTCGGCCCTGCACTCGCCCGAGATCGGGCTGCTGCGCAACCTGATGCGACGGCGCAATCGGAGGCCGGCATGATCAGGGTCCGCCCGGCCACTGACGCCGACCACGCCGCCTGGCAGGAGCTGCTGGGCCAATGCGCCTCCGGCGACTTCCTGCACGACTGGTCCTGGGCCGACGTTGCGGCCTTCGACGGCCAGCCGCAGCGCCGCTTCGTGGCCGAGGACTCCGGCGAGCTGGTGGCCATCGTCGCAGCCCAGGTCCGGAGGCTGCCACTGGGTCGCAGCTTCTGGTACGTGCCGCACGGCCCCGTCCTGGACTACGAGCACCCGCAGGCAGCGGACCGGCTGCGAGCGGTGGCGATCGGGCTGCGCGAGGCGGCGCGTCGCGACCGGGCGCTGGCCGTCAAGCTCGAGCCCCGGCTGGAGAAGGGGAGCCGGGCCACCGGCGCCTTCGCGAAGCTGCGCCACGAGGCGGGCACGCTGCAGGTCGGCCAGACTCGGTTGGTGGAGCTGGCCGATGACGCGACGCTGATGGCGGGCTTCGACAAGGACACCCGCTATGCCGTCCGGCGCGCCGAGCGAGAGGGCGTCGAGGTCTCCGCTGTCACCGACGCGGGCGACCTGGAGGCGATCGACGCGCTCCACGCCCTGGTGCTCGAGACCCAGCGCCGGGCCGGCTTCCCCAAGCCGCCGCTGCAGCGCTATCGGCTGGCCTGGCGCGGCCTGGCCAGCGCCGGCCGGGCCACCATCTTCGAGGCGCGCCGCGAAGGGGAGCTGCTGGCCAGCGCGATGCTGGTGGTGGAAGGC
>DATBME010000018.1:0-9512 GCA_036555005.1 Candidatus Limnocylindria bacterium
CTACGACCTCGGCGCGGATGGCGCCGTGACCTTCGCGAACATGTTCATGACCGAGATGGCCTGCGAAGAGCCGATGATGACCGTGGAGTCGACCTACCACGCGGCCCTGATGGCGGTCACACGGGCGGCGCGCATCGGCGATGAGCTGACGATGCGAGGCGAGGGCGCCGAGCTCGTCTACAGCCTCCTGCCGCCACTGCCGGACGAGGCGCTGCAGGGCACCCGTTGGATGCTGGAGTCGCTCATCCTGGGAGACGCCGTTTCATCGGTCCAGGGCGACGCCTGGCTCATTCTCGAGCCGAACGGCACCATAACCGGGTCGACCGGCTGCCGCGAGCTCTCCGGCCGGTACGTCGTCAGCGGCGACCAGCTGAGGTGGACCGACCTTCGGGCCGAAGGAGCGTGCAGCGCCGACCTGGAGCAGCAGGACCGCCTGGTGGTCGGCGTGCTCGAGCAGCCGATCGTCACCATCGAGGGCAGTCATCTGACCTTGAGCCGGCCCGACGGGACTGGCCTGGGATATCTGGCGCCGGACCGATGATCTGAACGGCGGCGCCTTCGGCGGGGCGCCTTCGGCGGGGCGCCTCTTGGTCGAGGACTCAGGGTGACGACGAACGACCCGGTGAGTGGCTCACCGGGTCGTCGTGAATTGCGGGAGGTGCCGAGCCTCAGCTGCCCTCGGCCAGTGTCACGACCACGTTGCTGACGTCGCCGGCGTTCTGAATGGCGACGGTGCCACCCAGCCCGGTGCCCGTGTTATCGGTGCCGAACGCGACCGCCCAGGTGTTTGCGGCCTCATTGGTGGTGATCACCGTCATGCCCAGCTCGGCGATCTTCTGGGCGTAGTAGGCCTTCAGGTCCGGGACGATGTCGGTTGACTCGTAGGCGACCAGCACGCCCTGCGGCGTTTCCGTTCGAGTGAGCTGGTTCGACTTGGGTGGCACGAGCGCGTCTTCCAGCTCCTCGATACTGGTTGGAGCGGGCCCGCCGTCGTCCGGCGACTCGGCCATGGAGGCCGCCGGCTCGGACGCGCTGGCCGCGGTGCTGGGCTCGACGGCGGTGGACTCGGCGCTGCTCGCGGCCGGCCCGCCACACGCCGCCAGGACGACGAGCAGGACACCGAGGAGCATGGTTCGCTGGGACCGCATGTGGGCAACCTCCGTTTGCCTGGTCGTCGACGCCGGGGCAGCCCGGATCGGCTCAGGATGTGCGCGGACCCTACGGGTCGCCGTCGGCGGCGTCAAGCATCCGGCGGACTATGATCGGCGCATGAGCCAGCCGACCGACGCCGCGGCCGACTACCTGATGACCATTCGCTACATGCACGGTGAGGGGCAGCCGGTCATCGCCGCTCGCCTGGCGGAGCGGATGGGCGTCTCGGCCGCGACCGTGTCGGAGATGGTCAACCGGCTGACCCGCGAGCAGCTGCTCACCGTGGACGAGGCCACGCGCCAGCTGGAGCTGACCGACGCCGGCCGCGCCACGGCCGAGCGCACCTTTCGCCGCCATGCCCTGGCCGAATGGCTGCTGACCGAGGTGGTGGGCCTGGGCTGGGCGGAGGCCGATGAAGAGGCGCACCATCTCCAGCACGCCCTCAGCGAGCGGGTGACGGACCGGATCGACGACCTGCTGGGCCACCCGCCCACCTGCCCGCATGGCAACCCCATCCCGCGCGACGGCCGCACGCCGGAGCGCCCGGCCGGCATTCCCCTGAGCGAGGCCGGCGCCGGCGAGGAGATCACCATCCTGCGCGTGACCGAGGAGGCGGAGGAGGACGCGCGGCTGCTCACCTTCCTGCAGGATCACGCCGTGCGGCCGGGGAGCGTCTTCGCCGTGGACGAGGTGGCGGAGCACATCGGCACCATGACCCTGCGCGGTCCGCGCGGCGACGTGACGCTGGGCCTGACCGCCGCGGCCAAGCTGCGGGCCCTGCCCGGTCGGGCGGATCCGGGCCTCTTCCATCACGTCCCGGAGCGCGCCCGCCTGGCCGCTGGCCCCGTCTGACCGATGCCGATTTGCTACGATGCGGCCGCGTGACCAAGAACCGTAACCGCCGCATCATCATCGCCTCGGTCGCAACGGTTTTGTGGCTCGGCTACATGGTCGTGGGCCTGGCGCTGATCAACTTCGTGTACCCGACCGTGCGCGGCGAGGGGCCGGAAGGCACCGCCGCCTTCATCGGTCTGATCTGGGGGGTCGTGACCTGCGGCCTGGTCATGTGGGCGGCCTCCGACTGACCGACGGCGACACGCTGGACGAGCTGCACCTCGGCGTGCGCCGTGCCGTGGTCGATGACGCGCCGCGACTGTTCGACCTGATCTCGGCCATCGACCGGCACGACTTCGGCGACGTGGACATGACCGTCGAGGAGGTCCGCGACGACCTCGCCGGCTTCGACCTGGCCAACGACAGCTGGCTGGTCTACCAGCCGGAGGGCGAAGGGCTGGTCGCCTATGCCGCCATCGAGCCACGCGGCGACGAGGAGTTCCGCGGCCAGGTCTCGGTCCATCCCGACTGGCGCCGGCGTGGCATCGGCTCCGCGCTGGCCCACCAGATGGAGGCCGCCATCCGCGAACGACTGGCAGCCGATGCCGCCGAGCCGGCTCCCATCCTTGGCTTCGTCAAGGGCAACTCCGCGCCGGAACGACAGTGGGTAGAAGGCCTGGGCTACGAATGGTCGCGCCGATTCTGGCGGATGCGGATCGACATGGATGCCCCGCCACCCGAGCCCAACTGGCCCGACGGCATCGCCGTTCGCGACTTCGTGCCGGGCCAGGACGACCGCGCCATGTACGAGGCGCAGGAGGCGGCCTTCGTCGATCACTGGGGCCATGTCGCGCGGCCCTTCGACGACTTCGTCAAGCGGCTGGAGCGCTCCGACTTCGACCCCGGGCTGTGGCACCTGGCCATGGACGGCGACCGGATCGTGGGCACCGCCAGCAACGCCACCCTGCCCGATGACGTGGGCTGGGTCAGTGGCCTGGGCACCGTCCCCAGCCACCGTCGTCGCGGCATCGCCCGCGCGATCCTGCTGCACTCGTTCGGCGTCTTCTGGCGGCGCGGCCTGCACAGCGTGGCGCTGGGGGTGGATGCCGACAGTCTGACCGGCGCGACCGGCCTCTACGAATCGGTCGGGATGCGGGTCGTGCAGCAGTACGACCAGTTCCGGAAGGTGATCGCCTACTCGTCCACCGAGTAGTGGTGCGCCGTGGGCGGATGCTCACGGTCGATCGCCGGCTGCAGCAGGCGGTCGTAGAGACCGGGACGCCGATCGGCGATGGTGTCCCACTCGTGCTCGCCGGGACGGCGCCGAACGTGCGTGGCACGTGCCGCCTCCGGGTTGATGTCGGCGACCAGGATCTCCTCCGCCGTGTCGGAGGCGACCGCCATCCGCTGGCCATCGGGATCGAACAGGACGGATCGGCCCATGAAGGTCGTGCCGCGCTCGGTGCCGACCCGGTCGCAGGCCAGGACGAAGCAGTGGTTCTCGGCCGCTCGTGCGGGGGCGAACAGGTCCGGATGGAACGGCACGCCCACCGGCCAGTTGGTGGGCAGCGCGATGATGTCGGCGCCCTCCAGCGCGCAGATGCGCGCCGCCTCCGGGAAGCGCAGGTCGTAGCAGATCAGGACGCCGAAGCGGTAGCCATCGGTCTCGATCACCGCCGGCGCATCCGGACCCGGTGTCGCGTAGCGGTCGATCCCCAGGAAGGGCAGGTGCATCTTGCGATAGCGCAGCCGCCGGCCATCCGGCAGGAGCACCAGCGCGACGTTGAAGACCTCATCACCGGCGGGCTCCAGCGAACCGCAGATGACTGTGGCCCGATGCGTCTCGGCCAGCCCGGCCAGCGCCGTCTCCGCCAGCGACTCCGCCTTGCGCGCCACCGGCAGCGCCTCGCCCAGCGAGGCGAAGGCATAGCCGGTCACCGCCGCCTCGGGCAGCACGATGAAGGTGGCGCCCTGGCTCGCCGCGTTCGTGACGGCGGTGGCGATGCAGTCGAGGTTGGCCTCGACCTCGCCCAGCTGCGGGTCGATCTGGCAGGCTGCGACGCGAAGCGCGCTCATGGCTGGGTCATGTTACGCGTTCGTTGCCTTCCATCCAGATAGCTGCCGGCCCGTGTCAGGCCCTCGGCTGTCCAGCACAGCTGCACAGCCTCACAGCCTTACGCGATCACGAGCCCTCCCACGGCCGCGACCGATTATTTCGGGGCGGTCATGGGATTGACCCGAATCGGCTCCAGAGGGCCCGCATTATTCCTGAGCAGTCATAGAGGTGGCCCATTTCCGCCGAAATCAGGCATTCCTATGACTGCCCCGTCATGAAGGCTGCACAGCCTGCACGGCCATCGCGCACCACGATGGGCGCTCGATGGGACCGATGACTCGTGGACCAGCCCGCGCGATCCCTCGCTATCATGCGCCGGTGAGCCGACCCGCCGGCGAGTTCGCGTGAGCGATCCACGCCTGCCGGACGACGGCCCGAGCTGGCCGGAGCGCGACCTGGAGGAGAACCGGGCAGAGCAGCCGGCGATGGGCTGGTCCGACGACCCTTATTCCGCGGAGCCGCTGCCGCCCAACAGGCCATCCGACGAACCCCTCGAAGGGGAGTGGTCGGACTCGCTGCCCTTCGATCCGGAACCTCTCGAGCCGGACCCTTTCGCTCCCGGCGACACCCTCCGCCAGGACGATCCGTGGGGCTTTCCGCCTCGCACCCAGCCGATCAATGAGCCGACCTACGAGCCCGCGCCAACCGAGCCGGAGTTCGAGAGCGAGCCGGCCTGGCCACCTGCCTCGACGCCCGAGCCGGAGCCGCCGGCAGCCGAGGGGCCGCCCACTGCTGATGAGCCGATGGCTTTCGAGCCGTCGGCCGAGGCACCTGAGGAACCCGAGTCACCTGCCGAGCCGGTATACGCGTTCGCCGGCCCATCGGAGGCCGAGCCGGAGTCGATTGGGGAGGCCGATGCGGACCGTGGGGCGGCGGTCGGGAGCGCCGCCATGCTCGACGCCGAGCCCTTTTCGGACGTCGCTCCGGAGGCAGACCCCGATGCCGCACCCGACGCCGAGACTGAGGAGGACCGGACCGACGAGATCGCTGAGGTCGCCGGTGCATCTGCGCTGGCTGCCGACGAGCCTGCCGATGAGCTTGAGGAGCCGCTCGCCGCCCCGGAGCCCGAGCCGGAGCCCAGCCTTGCGTCCGAAGCGGCCGAGGAGCCCGAGGTGGCGGTTGAGCCCGAGATGGCGGCTGAACCCGAAGCGGCCGCAGAACCCGACGCGCCGCCGGAGGCCGAACCAGCCGCGGAACCTGAGCCGGTGCCCGAGCCGGAGTTCGAGCGCGAGTACGCACCATCGGACGAGGTCGCCATCGGGGCCGCAACGGCAACCACCGCCTGGGTCGGCTCCGGCCTCGACGGCACGTGGGATCACAAGCGCGACGGCAACCGGCGCCGGCCGACCACTGCCGAGCAGGCGGTGCCGTGGCTGATCGGCATCATCCTGGCGCTGGCCGGCATGGTGATCGTGCTGCTGGCGCTGATCTTCACGTCGCCGAACGGCCTTGTGGCCAGTGATTCGAGCCCCAGCCCGCAGGCGTCTGCCCAGCCCAGCACCGTGGCCATCGACCCATCCAGCGCGCCCAGCGGCGAAGCCACGCCATCGGTTCCCGCGGTGCAATCGGCCGCCCCAACGCCGGAGCCGCACTTCGGGCCCCTGGAGATGACCTACCTCGGCCGGCCGTCGGCAGTGGCGCCGGTCTACCTGCTGGTGAAGGACTTCTCGGTCGCCCGGGATCCGGACGTGCTGGCGCAGGCCGCCCAGGGCGTGTCCAGCTACGCAGCCGCGCCGAATGGTCGTGTGGCGGCCTCGGTGATCAGCGGCCGGGCCGTGGCCCTGGACCGCGGCGGCAAGACACGCCGGCTCGCCGACAACATCACCACCGTCACCTTCGGGTGGGACGCCGAAACGCTGTACGCGATCCGCATCACCCGGGACGGCGGGAACGACCTGGCCAAGGTCCTGGAGATCGACTTCGTCAGCGGCGCCACCCGCCAGCTCGCCACGGTTCGCTATCCGCATCCGGTCATCGGAGCCGAGGCACCGCTCCAGGAGGCGCAGTTCATCGACAACGGGGGCGCGGTGCGCCTGTACGCGGTGGCTGACGGCAACCTGACGCTGTGGGTGCTGGGGGCGCCGGCCACCTACCGGATCGATCCGGCCAACGGCGACGTGACCGAGATCGGGCGTGAGCCGATCCTGTGGTCACCGGACGGCACGCTGCGCGTGACCACCCACAAGGACGGCAACAACACCGCGCTCCGCCTGCGCGACCGTGGGAACACCGTCCTCGCCAGCACCGGCGTGAACGGCCTGGTCAGCCACGTGCGATGGGCGGGCACCAACAACGAGATCGTCTTCACGCTGGGCGTGTCAAGCTCCGGCGGCGGCGTCCGGCAGGACCTGTACGTCTGGGACCTGGAGGATCGCAAGGAACCGATGCCACTCACCAGCACGGGCGCGGCCTTCGGAGCCGAGTGGCGTGGCGTAATGTCGAACTGGGGACCGTGATGCAGCAAATCGTGAACCCGATCGCGGTCGAGCTGGACGAGACGGATCGGCTGATGCGCATCCGCTGGGACGACGGCCACCTCGGCGTGTGGGGCTGGCTGACTCTCCGGCGGGCATGCCCCTGCGCACTGTGTGCCGGCGAGGGAAACCTCCCGGGCGTGGTCACGCTGGAGACCATCTTCACGCCGCAGCAGACCACCATGGAGCGAGTGAAGTGGATCGGCCGATACGCCCTGGCCCCGATCTGGGCCGACGGCCACGACACCGGCCTGTTCACCTACGTGAAGCTGCGCGAGCTGTGCCAGTGCGATGAGCATCGGGCCGCCGCGGAGGCAACGGGGGAGTGAAACGCGGCGAGCCGTTCACCCTGGCGCTCGGCGGCGGCGGCGGACGCGGCTGGGCGCATCTCGGCGTGGGTCGCGCGCTCGACGAGGCCGGCCTGCAGCCAGACCTGCTGGTCGGCACCAGCATGGGTGCCGTGGTGGGCGCGGCGCTGGCGGCCGGGATGCGCCCCGACGAGATCGAGCGGATGGCGCAGCGCAGCTCGGTCTACCGGCTCGTCGGCAAGCGCGCCCGCTACGCGCTGTTCGACCCCTCGCCGGTGCTGGCGCGCATCGATGCGGCGCTGGGTCGACCGCGGATCGAGGAGCTGCCGCACCGCCTGGCCGTCACCACGTACGACCTGGTCACCGGGACGACCGCCGCCATCACCAGCGGGCCGCTGATCGACGCACTGCGCCGCAGTATCGCGGTGCCGCTCTTCTTCCCGCCGTGCCGTGATGAGGATGGCGTGTGGTGCGACGCCGGCCCGTGGGAGTCGGTCCCGGTGAGCGTCGCTCGCCGCCTGTCGCCCGACCCGGTGATCGGCGTGTGGGTCGACGTGCCGAAGCCACGCTTCCTCGCCACCGGCCCGGTCGCCGCCCTGCTGCGCGGCGTCGCCCGCCCGACCCGCGTTGACGGGCCGAACCTCACGGCGCGCCGATACTTCTCCCTGCTCACCCAGCGCTGGGCCGATCCGGTGGTCGCCGAGGCGCCGGACCTGCTGATCCGCCCCAGGCTGGGGCTCAGCACCGCGCTGCGGTTCTCCCAGGTCCGCCCGGCCGCGGCGGCGGGCTACCGCGACGCGCGCGAGGCACTCGAAGCCGCCGGCCTGTGGCGGCCGCCGGCAGGCTCGGCTGGCACCGTCCCTGCCGCGAAGGTGGCCCATGCCGGTTGACACGGGGGGCGTGCTGCTGGTGCATGCCCACCCCGATGACGAGGCGTTCGGCACCGGTGGCCTGATCGCGCGGTCGGTGGCGGAGGGCCGGCGCGTCGACCTGGTGACCTGTACCGGCGGCGAGGAGGGCGAGATCCACGACCCGACGCTCGACCACGAGGAGGCCCAACCCCGGTTGCGCGAGATCCGGCTGGCCGAGCTGGAGTGCGCGCTCGATGCGCTGCGCGGCGACGGCGCCGGCACTCTGGAGCTGCACCTGCTGGGCTACCGCGACTCCGGGATGATGGGCACGGAGTCGAACGCGCGACCGGACGTCTTCTGGAACGCGGACCTGGACGAGGCCACCGGCCTGCTGGTGGCGATTGTGCGTCGCACCCGCCCGGCGGTGATGGTCAGCTACGACGCCAACGGCAACTATGGGCACCCCGACCACATCAACGCCCATCGCATCGCGGTTGGCGCCTGGGACGCCGCGGCCGATGCCGACCGCTTCCCGGAGGCCGGCCCGCCCCACGCCGTCGCGAAGCTGTACGAGATCGCCTGGAACCGTGACCGTTGGTCGTCGCTCATGGAGGACATGAAGGCACGCGACATCGCGCTGCCATGGGCTGGCGACGAGGAAGAGGCGGAGGCCGCGGCCGAGACCGAGACCGATCAGGAGTGGGGCGTCGCGCCGGAGGACCTCACCACCGAGCTTGATGTCAGCGCCTGGGCCGACCGGAAGCGCGCCTGCATGGACTGCCACAAGACCCAGCGGCAGGACATGGGCTGGCTGCTGGACCTGCCGTCGGACCTGCAGGCACGCGCCCTCTCGCCGGAGTCATTCGTGCTGCGCAAGTGGCGGGACCGGGAGGTCCCGGACGGCTACCGGGAGATATCGGTCTTCGATTGACCCCGGCGTACCATGCCCGGCATGTCAAAGGGAAGCATCGGCCTCGACGAGGCCCTCAACGACTACGTCCTCGACGTCGGCGTGCGCGAGCATCCGGTTCTGGCGCGGCTCCGTGAGCGGACGTCCACCATGGAGAACGCCCGCATGCAGATCTCGCCGGACGAGGGCGCCTTCCTGCAGATGCTGGTCAGGCTGCTGCCGGCGCGCAGCATCCTGGAGGTCGGCACCTTCACGGGCTACTCCTCGACCGCCATGGCGCTGGCCCAGGATGCCGATGACCGGATCCTGTGCTGCGACGTGTCAAAGGAATGGACCGATATCGCCCGCGAGGCCTGGGCCGAGGCCGGCGTCGCCGACCGGATCACGCTGCGCCTGGCACCCGCGGTCGACACGCTCGACGAGCTGCTAGTCGAGGGGCAGGGCAGCCCCTTCGACCTGGCCTTCATCGATGCGGACAAGGGCAACTACGACAACTACTACGAACGCGCCCTGCAGCTGGTGCGGCCTGGCGGGCTGATCGCGATCGACAATGTGCTGTGGAGCGGGCGGGTGGTCGACGAGTCGGACCAGGAGGCGGACACCCTCGCGATCCGGGCGCTCAACGCGAAGATCGCCACGGATGAGCGGGTGGACCTGGCCATGACGCCCATCGCCGACGGCGTCACCCTGGCCCGCGTCCGCTGACGGTTCCGCTGCTCCTGCCTCGGATTCCCTCCCGACGGGACTAATGACCAAGAAGGGACCGGAGCAAGGCCCCATCAGGCCGCTTCTTGTCCGTTCTTCCCGCCCCACGGGACTAACGACCAAGAAGGGCCCGGACATGGGCCGAAATCGGCTCCATCTTCG
>DATBME010000069.1:0-3779 GCA_036555005.1 Candidatus Limnocylindria bacterium
CGACGGCCCGCTGCTGGCGCCCCTGGCCGAGCGTCCCGACGGCTGGACCGATGCCGACTGGCAGGCACTCGCCGCCCGGCTGACCGAGGTGGTGGCGGAGCGCGCGCGACCGGCGCTGGTCGCCTTCCGCACGTTCCTGGCCGATGAGGTCGCCCCGCGCTCCCGCGCCGCCGACCAGGCGGGGATCGGACAGCTGCCCGGCGGAGAGGAGCTGTATCGGTCCCTGGTCCGCGCGCACACCACCACCGCCCTGGACCCTGACGAGATCCACGCCATCGGCCTGCGCGAGGTCGAGCGCATCGACGCCGAGACGGCCGAGCTCGGCCGCCGCGTGCTGGGAGCCGAGACGCTGGCGGTCACCCAGCAGGCCCTGCGCGGGGACCCAGCGCTGCACTTCGAGCGCGCCGACGAGATCGAGGCGGTGGCGGAGGCGTCCCTGCGCCGCGCGGAGGGCGCCGTGCCCGACTGGTTCGGCCGGCTGCCCCGCGCCGCCTGCGAGGTCACTCGCATGCTGCCGCACGAGGAGAAGCACTCGACCATCGCCTACTATCGCGAGCCGGCGGCCGATGGCAGCCGCCCGGGGCGCTACTACATCAACACCTGGGAGCCGGCCAGCCGCCCGCGCTACGAGGCGGAGGCGCTGGCCTTCCACGAGGCGGTGCCGGGCCACCACCTGCAGGCGGCCATCGCCCAGGAGCTGATCGGGCTGCCGTCCTTCCGCCGCCATGCCTACACCACCGCCTATGTCGAGGGCTGGGGCCTGTACTCCGAGCGGCTGGCCGACGAGATGGGCCTCTACAGCGGCGACGTGGATCGGCTGGGCATGCTCAGCTACGACTCCTGGCGCGCCACCCGGCTGGTGGTCGACACCGGCATGCATGCCATGGGCTGGTCGATCCAGCAGGCGGTCGACTTCATGCTGGCCCACTCGGCGCTGGCGCGGAACAACATCGTCAACGAGGTGGACCGCTACCTCGGCCGGCCCGGCCAGGCGCTGGCCTACAAGATCGGCCAGCTGGAGATCGTCCGGCTACGGACCGAGTCGCAGGCCCGGCTGGGCGACGCCTTCGACGTGCGTGCCTTCCACGACGCGGTACTGGGCCACGGTCCGCTGCCGCTGGAGACACTGGCCGGATCGGTCGCCGCGGAGCACGACGCGCGCTAGTAGTCGGGGTGCGGGTAGCGCTCGAAGTCCCACATCCGCGCGTAGCTGGGGGACAGGTAGGTCTCGTCCGGCAGCAGCGGCAGGTCGGTGCCGAAGTAGGCGTTGAACACGATCCGGAACTGGTTGACCGGGCTGCTCTCGTCATTGAAGCCGAAGCTCGCCGGATCGACGCCCGGCAGCCGCACGGCGTTGAGGATCCCGAACTTCTGCTGGATCTCGCGCGGGCTGGCGTCGAGCCATTGGAATCCGCCCTCGTTGCGGCTGAAGGCCGGCGGGAAGGGCCCCTCGTCGGCCTGCACGATGACGATCGGATCGGGCTCATCCGGTGCGTGGGCAGTGAGCCGGTCGATCGCCTGCAGCACGCGGCGGTTGGTCCACTGCAGCTGCTCGATGTAGTTGATGCGCTCGGGGCGGTGGTTGGCGGTGTTGCGGTCCACCGGGCTCCCGTCGGCATTGAAGATGTATGGCGGATGCGGCAGCAGGACGTGGGCGAACACGAAGGTCGGCCCGGGCCGGCCGGCGGCGTCCTCCAGCGCATCGAACGTGTACATCGCCGCGTCGCGCGCCAGCTCGCCGAACGGCATGGTCTCGCCGTCGGGGCCGGTGCCGCCGTAGACCGGCGGCCAGATCAGCGACAGCATGGTGGTCGCCCAGACCGCGCTCACGAACTCGGTCGATCCCTGGTAGCGCAGCGAGACGTCCGCGTCGGTGTTGCTGGCGGTTGGCTCCCACCAGCCGCCGAGGTGCACGTAGTCGTAGCCGATCGACTTCAGGGCGGTGGGCACCGCCAGGTGATCGCGCAGCGCGGCCTGGATCTCGCGGAAGCCAGACGGCCTGCTCATGTCGATGCCCAGTGCCTCGGGGTCGATGTGGCGCATGTTCAGCGAGCTGTAGAGCGAAAGTGCGGTCTTGAAGTAGTTGGCCCAGGCGTGCCGCGCAATCGTGAAGCCCCGCTCCTCCAGCTCGCGCAGGAACGGCTCGTTGTCGAACTGGTAGATCTGGGACAGGGTGTCGGCGTTCGCGTATCGGTCCAGGATGATGTAGTAGATGTCGGGCTCGACCGCCGGCTGGGCCAGGGCCACCTCGCTGGGTGTCGGCTCCGCCTCGGCCGCCGCCGCAGACGCCGACGCGTAGTTCGCCACCTGCAGCGTGTTGAAGGCCAGCAGCAGCACCGCCACCACGTTCAGGAATCGGGTCAGGTTCGGCACCCAGCGGCCCCCGCGCCAGATCAGCAGGCCCAGGCCGATGCCGATCAGCAGGTAGCCCGCGGCCATCAGCCAGCGCGACGCGTCCAGCGGCGCTCCCACCAGGTTCCACAGGTGCCCGAAGCTGAAGAAGAGCACCAGCGCCAGGGTCGCCAGCAGCCCGCCGCGTCCGACGTCCCGGGTCACCAGGATGGCCACCAGCAGCACGCCGATGCCGATCATCAGGCAGACGAGCAGGGGAGCCCACAGCGGGGCCAGCGTCACCTGCTGGGCCGCGTTCTGCGCGAACAGGAAGAGGGCCGGAATGACCGCCACCGCCAGCGTGTGCCATGGCAGCAGGCTCGGCCTGAGCCCACGCGGCGACAATCGGGTTAACATCGGCTAGACATTACGTGAAAAGGTAACGCCGCTCGAATGAGCCTCCTCGCCTACATCGATCCCGGCTCCGGCAGCCTGCTGCTGCAGGCCCTGCTGGCGGCGCTGCTGTCGATCCCGTTCTTCTTCCGGCGGACCATCGGCGACGCGTGGCACCGCCTGCGCGGCGACTCCAAGGCCGAGCCGGTGCCGGAGTCCGACGGGTCGGAGCACACGGAGCGCTGACCGAGCCGTCACGCGAGCCGGCCTCCTTCCGTGACCCCAGCGGCGTCGTCTTCCGCCGTGACGGCGTCCTGCATCGCGACATCCGGCCGCTCGGCGAGGCCGATTGGCTGGCCTTCAACGAGCGGGGGCTGGCGTCCAGCCTGATTGCCGATGGCCTGCTCGTCGAGCACGAGGTGGTCGACAAGGCCCTGGCCGCCTCCCCGGATGCGGTCGCCGTCCTGCGACCGCGTGAGCTGCCGCTCATCTCGTACCCCTACGAGTGGTGCTTCAGCCAGTTGCGTGAGGCCGCGCTGCTCACCCTGGAGCTCCAGCGGCGCGCGCTGGCCGCCGGTCTGCGACTCAAGGACGCCAGCGCCTACAACATCCAGTTTGATGCCGGCCGGCCGATCCTTATCGACACCCTGTCCTTCGAGGTGGGGGACGCGACCCAGCCGTGGCCCGCCTACCGCCAGTTCTGCGAGCACTTCCTGGCACCACTGGCCCTGATCGCCTACCGCGATCCGCGCTGCGGGCTGATGCTGCGCGACTTCATCGACGGCATCCCGGTCGACCTGGCGGCGCGCCTCATGCCGGGTCGAACGCGGCTGCGCCCCGGCCTGCTCGCCCACCTGCACCTGCATGCCGGCGCTCAGCGCCGGAGCCAGGCCGCCGGCCCAACCGCCGAGCACCGATCGGCGCGCCGCATGTCACAGACCGGGCAGGAGGCGATTGTGGACTCGCTCCGTCGGACGGTGGAGGGGCTGCGCTGGCAGCCCTCCGGGCATTGGGTGCAGTACGGCCGCCAGACCAGCTACAGCGAGGCCGGCGCC
>DATBME010000082.1:0-3717 GCA_036555005.1 Candidatus Limnocylindria bacterium
GTCGCTCATGCGGGCCACGCCGCCGTACTTGCGGATGTCCGACGGGACACGCTCCAGCGCCATCACCGCCACGGCGCCGGCCTCCTCGGCGACCTTGGCCTGGTCGGCGGTGACGACGTCCATGATCACGCCGCCGCTGAGCATGCGGGCCAGCCCGACCTTGGTGGTCCAGGTGGATCGTTCGATGGTGGTCATATGCGCTTCGATTGTACTCGCGCCCCGCCTGTACCACGATGCGGGGCCCATGTCTCGAATCGCCTCGCGGGCGGGCCGTCTATGCTCCATCCGATGAAGCGCCTGATCACAGCTGGGTTGGTGACGGTCGCCCTCTCCGCGTGCGGCGTCGCGGCTAGCAGCCCGACCGCGTCCGTGGGCCTGGCGGGAACGTCCTGGACGCTGGTCGCAATTGACGGCCGGGAGCCGGCGGGCGATACGCAACCGACCCTCATGTTCGACGCGGCAGGCAACGTCAGCGGCTCGGCCGGATGCAACACGTACACGGGGACAGCCGCCATCGAGGGATCGTCGATCAGCTTCGGTCCACTGGCCACCACGCGCATGGCGTGCCAAGGTGGTGCCGGAGTGCGCGAGGCTGCCTTCCTGGCGGCGATGGAAGATGTGGAGGCCTTCGCCATCGACAGCCAGGGCCAATTGGTGCTCGAGGACGGCGTGGTCCTGGTCTTCGAGGCGGCCACGCCCGGCGCAAGCTGACGCCGCGCCACCGGGAGCCTCTTCGGAGCGGCACGGGATGGATTGATATGATCCGCCCGGAGGCGTGGTCGTGATCAACGCACCGGTGCTCGTGCTCAACCAAAACTACGAGCCGCTCAACGTCTGCGACATCAGGCGGGCGTTTCGGCTGCTCGGCGCTGAGAAGGCGGAGCTGCTCGAGCGCAACCACCAGGTGATCCACACGCCGACGCGCGCCTTCGATGCGCCATCGGTCATCCGCCTGCAGTACCACATCAAGCGGCCGCGCCCGCGTGTGAAGCTGAGCCGGCGCGAGGTGTTCGCCCGCGATCGGCACACCTGCCAGTACTGCGGCGCAGTCAGCCGCGACCTGACCATCGACCACGTGGTGCCCAAGCACCGCGGCGGACGGCACGAGTGGGAGAACCTGGTGGCGGCCTGCCGGAACTGCAACCACCGCAAGGGGAGCAAGACGCTGTCCGAGGTGCGCATGCACCTGCTGCGCGAGCCGCGCGTCCCGCGCGCCGACGTGCGCTACCTGTTCGGCTCGTACCTGGCCGACGAGCGCAACGACGCCTGGCGCAGCTACCTCTTCCTCTCTCCCGAGCGAGCGCGCTGAGGCGGGCCCATTGGCTGGCCGGCAGCCCGCCGGACCGATGCACGACGGGGCGCCGCTGACCATCGACCTGCCCCGGCCCGTGCGCGCCGTGCTGACGCGCCTGGCCGATGCCGGGCTGGAGGCGGCCCTGGTCGGCGGCAGCGTACGCGACCTGGTAACGGGCGCAACTCCCACCGACTGGGACGTGGCCACCGCCGGGCCGCCGGAGCAGGTCGCCGCCCTGTTTGCCGGCTCGAGCTGGGAGAACCGGTTCGGCACGGTCACCGTCCGCGGCCAGATCGACGTGGAGGTCACCACGTACCGGCACGAGGGGCCGTACATCGACCGGCGCCGGCCGGCGCACGTGCGCTGGGGGACGTCACTGGCGGACGACCTGGCGCGCCGCGACTTCACGGTGAACGCCATCGCCTGGCGACCCATCGAGGTCGCCACCGGCGAGGGCCGGCTGGTGGACCCGTTCGACGGGATCGGCGACCTGCGGCGCGGCAGGCTGCGGGCGGTCGGCGATCCGGCGGAGCGCTTCGTCGAGGACGCGCTGCGTATGGTGCGGGCGGTGCGTTTCGCCACCCGGCTCGGCCTCGAGCTGGACGGGGAGACGGCGGCCGCCATCAGGGCCCATGCCGCGGCGGTGGCGGAGCTGTCCGGCGAGCGCGTCCGCGATGAGCTGCTGCGCATGTTGGCCGCGGCTCCGCCGGCCGCCCCGCCATCGGCGGCGCTGGACCTGATGGAGCGCCTTGGCCTGCTGGGCGTGCTGCTGCCGGAGCTGGCGGCGCTGCGCGGCGTGCCGCAGGCCAAGGCCTTGCCCGGTGACGCGCTGGACCACTCGCTGCGCACCGCCGACGCCCTGCCGGCAGATCGCCCGCTCCTGCGGCTGGCCGGCCTGCTGCACGACCTGGGCAAGGCCACCACCCTGGCGGACGGCCACTTCATCGGTCACGAGGTGGAGGGCGCCGAGCTGGCGCGGGCCGTGCTGCGCCGCCTCCGATTCCCGCGCGCCGACGCCGCCTGGGTCGTCCGGCTGGTGCGCCAGCACATGTTCGCCTACACCCCCGACTGGACCGATGCCGCCGTGCGGCGTTTCGTGCGCCGCGTCGGTCCCGACCTGCTGGACGACCTGTTCGCCCTGCGCGCGGCCGACAACGCGGCCAGCGGCGCCGGCGAGCCGGCGAACGGTGGGATCGCCGAGCTGCGGGACCGGGTGGCTCAGGTCCTGGCCGGCGATGCCCTGGAGCAGGGTCAGCTCGCGATCGACGGCAACGACCTGCTGGCCGAGCTGCAGCTGGCCCCTGGCCCGCAGGTCGGGGAGCTGCTGCGCCGCCTGCTGGAGGCGGTGCTGGACGACCCGTCGCTGAACACCAGGCAGCGGCTGCTGGCCCAGGCCCGGGCCTGGCAGTCCGAGCCTGGTGCCTCCGGGCACCGCGAGGACGGCGAGGCCGATCCCGCCGAGGGGGCAGACGACGGACCCGCTGCTACAATCGGCGGTCCTGGGGCAGTGCCCACCTAGCCTCCGACCTTCGCCCACAAGAAGGAGGACCTCCGCACCTTGACCGCCATCGGGCGCCGTGCGGCGCGGCTGGAGCACCGGCTCACCCGCGCGAACGCATCGCTCGCGGAGCTGGACGTCGCCGTGGCCCTCGCCGTCGAGCACGACTGCGCGGCAGTCACCGTCAACCCGTGGCTGGTCAAGGCCGCGAAACGCGCCCTGGGACGCGAGCGCATGCGGCTGGGCACCATCGTCGGCTACGGCAGCGGGACCCAGATCCTGGCGGTCAAGGCCTTCGAGGCCAGCAAGGCGCTGGAGCAGGGGGCAAACCAGATCGACTGCGTGCTGAACGCCGGCGCCATGCTCTCCGGCGACGACGAGATCGTCTTCAACGACATGCTGGCGGTGGTCGACATGGCCCACTCCGCGCTGGCCATGGCCGGCGTGATCGTCGAGGCGGAGCCGATGTCGGACGACCTGGTCAGCCGCGCCTGCCGCATCGCCGAGCGCGCCGGCGCCGACTACGTGGTCACCTCGTGGGGCGAGGTGCCGGCGCGGCGAACGGTCCAGCGCGCGGCCCTGCTGCGCGACAGCGTCGGGCCACGGGTGCAGGTCAAGGCGTCGGGGCGCTTCCGGACCCTGGCCGACGTGCGCTCGGCCGCGACGGCCGGCGCGGCCGTCGTCTCGGCGGAGCTGAGCTCGGAGCTGGCCGCCGCGGCGCACGACCTGTTCGCCGCGGACGCGGGAGCGGAGCATCCATCGGTCCAGACCCAGGCTCAACGCCCGCGAGCGGTCGTCTCGCGGGCAAGCTGACCCGGCGGAACGGAGGAGGAGTTCGGGTGCGCATCCTGGTTGCCGGGGGTGCCGGCTACGTGGGATCCACCAGCGTGGAGGCGTTCCTGGCCGCTGGCCACCACGTGGTGGT
>DATBME010000103.1:0-10852 GCA_036555005.1 Candidatus Limnocylindria bacterium
GGCGCCGATGTTCTCGGCGGCGGTCGACTCGAACAGGTCGGCGCCGCGGCCCGCGCAGTCCCCCACGTTGTCTCCAACCAGATCGGCCACCACGCCGGCGTTGCGCGGATCGTCCTCCGGGATACCAGCCTCAACCTTCCCGACCAGGTCGCTGCCGACATCGGCGGCCTTGGTGTAGATGCCGCCGCCGAGCTGGGCGAACAGGGCCACGAAGCTGGCCCCGAAGCCGAAGCCGACGATCACGAAGGGCGCCTCCTCGACCGTCACGCCCAGGAACGTCTGATAGGCCATGAAGATGCCCCACACGCCCAGCAGGCTGAGGGCAACCACCAGGAAGCCGGAAACGGCGCCACCGCGCATGGCGACCTGCACGGCTTCGACGAGGCTGCGGCGCGCCGCAGCGGCGGTCCGCACGTTGGAGCGGACGCTGATGAACATGCCGATGATGCCGGAGGCCATGGAGCAGGCCGCTCCGACGAGGAAGGCGACAGCCGTCATGATGCCGATCGGCAGGCCGGCCAGGTCCGGAACGTCGGCTACCTCGGCTGTCTCGACGAGCGTGATGACGGCGCCGACAATCACCGCTCCCAGCACCGCCAGGACGGCGATGGTCGTGTACTGGCGGCGAATGAAGGCATCCGCTCCCTCGCGGATGGTATCGGCCACGTCGCGCATGGCCTGGGTGCCCGTATCGCGATTGAGCACGTCGCGGGCCAGGTAGAGGGCAAAGGCGACCGCGGCGATGCCAGCGATCGGGATCACCCAGGTAATGGACTCCATGGAACCTCCGAAGCGGATGGGCGCCCGACGGCGCAGCGATTGATGCGCGCGCCCCGCGCTGAACGGTCTGACACACGGAAATCGCCGGCGGGGTGCGCTTCAGAGCGTCCGCCAGCGAGGCGGCGCTATGGTAATCCGCGTCGCGCGAGCGGGTCAACCACGCTCGCGGCTCAGGGGATCCAGCGTGGCATGGTGCCGTCGTCGGCCAGCTGCAGGCCATCGCCGGTGGTGGCGTCCACCAGCCAGATCCCACCACTGATGCCCACTCCGGCCCGGGCGGCGACCACGTCGTCCGACGCCGGTCCGTAGCCGGCGGCCGTGACCGGGGCGCCGCCATCGGCCAGCACGTCGAAGGCGGTGCCGCCGACCGTGGTCAACCACAACGTCCCGCCCGCCTCGGGGGCGTCAGCCTGGACCTCGATGAACAGGTAGCCGCCGCCCGGCCCCGCCTCAGGCCGCGAGGCGCCGGACGGGTGGTCGGGCAGCTCGACCGCGTCCGCCCCCCGCTCCAGGCGGGCCAGCCGCAGGGCTCCCAGCTCGAACGAATTCAGCTCCAGGCCACCCGGATCCAGCGGCATGACCGGTTGTCCCGGCTCGGCCGGTTCCAGCGCCCCGCCGGGCGAGCCGGAGAGCAGGACGCCGGTCGCATCGGGCAGCCAGGCCGGCGGGCTGACAGCGGCAAAGCGGGCGGTGGTGAGCCGGTCGGCCGGCAGCTCCAGCACCCCCACTCGCCCGCTCATGTCGACGTAGGCCAGCGCCGCCCCGTCGGGCGAGTAGCGCGGGGCGCGCAGGATCGGCGCGGGCTCCGGATCCACGCCGGAGGGCAGCGGTGATGGCGTCGCCGGCACCAGCTCCTCGGGCAGCTCGATCGGGCTGGCGTCGCCGCCCTGGGCGGACTTGGTCCACAGCCCCAGCCCGCCGCCGGTCTCCGGGTCGACCCGGCTGAGGGCCACCTGCGCGCCGTCCGGCGAGAAGGCCGGGTCGATTTCCAGGACGCCGTCGGGGGTGAGCACTTGACGGCCGCTGCCATCGGCCTGCTGCATCACCAGCCGCGCGCCATCGCCAACGATCAGGCTGCGGCCATCCGGGGCGACCGCGTAGGTGGTGGTCGGCGACAGCTCCACGCTCAGCTGCCGCTGCCCGGTGCCATCGGGGTTCATGGCCCACAGGTTGTCGATGCCGCTGCGATCGGAGAGGAACACGATCTGGTTGCTCAGCGACGCCAGCGGCGCGCCGGTGGTGAAGCGCCAGGCGAGCGGCTCGGCGAGAGCGGCGCCATCGGTCCCGACCAGCTCCGTGCCGACTGTGACCTGGTAGGTCGTGTTGGCCTGGAGTGGAGCCGATGGCTGGAAGCGCAGCACGCGTGCCCCGGGCTCACGCATGCCGGCCGCACCCGGCGCCTCCACCACTTCGAGCGAGCCGGCGACATCGGGCTCGATGGCGAACAGCCCGTCGTCGAGGGTCTCCGCGTCCAGCGCGCGATCGAAGACGACCGCGATCGGCGTGCGCGTCGAGATGCCCTCCGCGTCGTCGGCGGGCATGACGATGCTGGCCGACAGGCCGGAGCTCACGGTGCCGAAGCTCAAGAGGTAGCTGCGCTCCAGGGGTGTACCTGCACTGTCGCGAGCGTCGGTCCCGATGCTCAGCATGTAGTCCACGCCCTCACCGAGCGGCTCGACCGGCGTCAGCGTCAGCGCCTCACCGCTCCAGGAGGGGGTCAGCTCGATCTCGGGCGAGATGGCCAGCGCCTCCTCGACCGAGGCGGTGTCCATCAGGGTCGAGAACTGGAGCACGATGGCGCTGGCCAGCGGGACGTCATCCTGGTTCGGCTCCGGCTGGCTGGCCACCACGGTGGGATTGCCGACCGTCACGAAGGCAAGGCTTGCCTCCTGCTCCATGGGATTGCCCGCCGCGTCCCGCACCCCGGGCTGCACGGTCGCCACGAAGTCGGTCTCCAGCGGCAATCGCTCCTCCGGCGTGAAGACCAGGGTGCTGGCGTTCCAGCTGTAGGCGCCCTGCACCTCCGGCTCGATGTTGAAGGCGGCTTCGGCACTCGGGTGGTCGACCGCCTCCGAGAAGACGACCTGGATGCTGGTCGTGGTCAGCGCCACGGCGTCGTCCGACGAGAGGTGATGGGTCAGCCGGATCTGGTCGACCGCGGGCGCGCGGCCGTCGACGGTGGTGGCAACGAACAGGATCCCGCCGAGCACGACCAGCCCGATGACAAACGCGACCAGGCTCCGGAGGATCGAGCCGCGAGACACCGCGGCTTAGCGCCGGCGAAGGCGAGCGGGAAGGAGCTGCAGCTCGTCCCGGTACTTGGCAACCGTGCGGCGGGCGATGGCGACCCCGTCCTCCCCGAGGCGGTCGGCGATCTCCTGGTCCGAGAGCGGATGGCCCGGCTGCTCCCCCTCGATCATCTTGCGGATCTGGTCCTTCACGCCCAGCGAGGCGGTGAAGAAGTGGCCGAACGGCACCACCTCGCCGGTCGGCAGCATCACGAACTTCTCAGCGGTCGCGCGGCTGACCGTCGACTCGTGCATGCCGATCAGGGTCCCGACCTCGGCGCGGGTCAGCGGCACCAGGTGCTGGACGCCGTGCTGCAGGTAGTCTCGCTGTCGCTCGACCAGGCACTCGGCGATGCGCTGGAGGGTGGCGCGGCGGCGGTTGACGTTGTCGATGAAGAAGCGCGCGCGGCCGACGTACTCGCGGACGTGCTGGCGGTCCGACTCGGTGGCCTCGCTGCGGCGCATGCCGGCCGACAGGCGGGCGTAGGTGGGATCCACGCGCAGGGCGAAGCGGCGCGACTCGACCACTTCCACCTGCAGCTCGCCGTCGATGCTGCGGATGAGGACGTCGGGCCGGACGATGGTGCGGGTGGAGCCGCCGACCGCCGCCGAGAAGGCCGCGGTCGGATACGGATGCAGGTTGACCTTGACGAACTCCCACGCGGCCAGCACCTCGGCGCTGGTGGTGCCCAGGGCAGCGGCGATCTGGGAGAAGCGGCGCGCGCCCAGGTCGGACAGGTGGTCGCGCACGATGGCGGAGGCGATGGGCGGCACGTCCATCTCGCCCAGCTCCTCCAGGTAGGCGATCTGGGCCAGCAGGCTCTCGGCCACGTTCCGCGAGCCGACCCCGATTGGCTCCACGCCGCGCATCGCATCACGCACCGCCTCGACGTCCGCGAGCGTGACACCGGTGGCGGCCGCGATGGCCTCATCGGACTCGGTCAGGAAGCCGTTCTCGTCCAGGGCGCCGATCGCGTACTCGGCCACCGGATGGAGCCTGGCCGGCAGGAGCGTCCGCAGCGTCCAGTCGAGGTGCTCCTGCAGGGTGAATTCGGCCTCGGCCCGAGCGATGGGATCCATCTCGTCCGACTCGTCGCGCAGGGACCACTCCGCCACGCTGCCGTCCGGGGCCTCGGGCGCGGCTCCAGCCGCGTTGCCGGGCAGGCACTCGGTGCAGTGCGCGCCGGTGATGGTGTTGCCGCAGATGGGGCAGCTCGACTGCTCGAGCATCTCGAGCGCCGGGTTCTCATCCAGCTCGGTGGCGATCGCCTCGGTCAGCTCGACGGAGCTCATGGCCAGGATCGCGTTGGCCGCGATCTGCTTGGGCGTGACGCGAACTTGCAGGGCGGGCTGCAGCTGCTGGTTGAGCTCGATCGACATGGGACCTCGGTGCTCGGTGAAGCGACGCCGCACGGTCCTGGGCGCCTCGCCCGACCGGACTAAGCATTATAGGTGCCACCCATCTCAATCCCCCGCTCGCCGGCTGGGCGCGGTGACGGGAGGACGCCGATGCGGCGAATCGTCCGCCACTCGGCGCCGAAGGTCACGATGCTGTACGAGCCGGGCTCCAGCACGAGGCGCCGCCGGTAATCGGCCAGCGGGATGTGGATCAGCGCGGCCAGCCGCAGGCGCAGCACGTGGTTGTGGGCCACCACGATGGCCGCCCGCGTTCGGTCCTGCGCCAGCCACTCCTCGATCGGTTCCAGCACCGGAAACGCACGCGCGGCCACGTCCCTGCCGGACTCGCCGCCGGGCGCGGCCGTGGTGAACGGATCCGCCTCCCAGGCGGCCCGCAGCTCCGGGTCGCGGCGGCGGCACTCCTCGGCGGTGAGGCCTTCCCAGGCTCCGTAGTCGATCTCGCGCAGCCCCGGCGCTGGTTCGACCTCGAGGCGCATCTCCGCCGGGAGCGCGTGCAGGATCGCCTCGGCGGTATCCAGGCAGCGCCGGGCCGGGCTGCTGATAAGCCGCGCCTGGCTGGCCGAGAGCGCGGACAGCTCGACGCGGATCGCCTCGCCAAGGCGCTCGGCCAGGGCCCGCCCTTCGGCGGTCAGCGGCAGGTCCAGCGCCTGTCCGAGGTTGGCCCCCGCCTGGCTGGCGCGGGTGGTCGCGTGGCGAACCAGGACCATGCTCCCCATCAGGCTGCCGAGCATACCGGCGCCAGCGCCACGGCCGTCGCGGGCGGCCGAGGAATGGTGCGCTATGCTACGCGCCGCCTGCCCGCCCCGAACCTGGAGCGCCGATGACCTATGCCCCCGACGCGACCTCCGAGGATGGCCCGCGTCCCGAAGAGGCGAGCGGCCGCAAGGGCCTCGGATGTCTGCTCGAGATCGTCGAGACGCTGGTCCTCACGCTCGTCATCTACCTCCTGATCCACAACTTCATCGCCCAGCCCTTCGAAGTCGAGCAGGACTCGATGTTCCCCACCATCCTGGAGCACGAGTACGTCCTGATCGACAAGCTGTCGCCGCGCTTCAGCGAGTACGACCGCGGCGACATCGTCGTCTTCCAGCCACCTGAGGGCTTCGAGCAGGGGGGCGTGCCATTCATCAAGCGCGTCATCGGCCTGCCGGGAGACAGAATCACCCTCGAGAACGGCCGCGTCTTCGTGACGCCGCCCGACGGCTCGCCCGTGCGGCTCACCGAGCCCTACGTGGTGATGGTCGAGGGCGACCGGGCGCCGACCCTGCCGCGCGACGCGGAGCGCACCAGCGAGTGGACGGTGCCCGAAGGCCAGTACTTCGTGATGGGCGACAACCGGCCGCAGAGCCAGGACTCGCGCTTCTTCGGCCCGATCGAGCGGGAGTCGATCATCGGCCGGGCGTGGCTGCGCTACTTCCCGCTCGATCGCATCGGCCTGATGGAGAGGCCGGTCTACGCGGGCCTGGACGGGACCGATCCGGAGCCCACCGGCTGGCGGCGCGGGCCGCCGGCCGGCATCGGCTACGAGCGGGGTGGCTCGACCGCCACGATCCAGGTGTCGACCTCGCGCTCGTAGTCGAGCAGCTCGCCGGCGCCGAACCACAGGGCCAGCTCGTCGCGGGCGGTCTCCGCGCCATCCGAGGCGTGGATCAGGTTGCGCAGGCCGCTGATGCCAAGGTCGCCACGGATCGTTCCCGGATCGGCCTCGTTCGGCATGGTGGCACCCACCAGGCGGCGGACGGTCGCGATCGCATCGGGCCCCTCCAGGGCGACGGCCGCCACCGGCCCCGAGGTGATGAACTCGACCAGGCCGTCGTAGAAGTGCTTGCCGGCGTGCACGGCGTAGTGCCGCTCCGCCATCTCGCGGGGGACGGTCAGCATCCGCAGGCCGACGACCTTCAGCCCCTTTCGCTCGAAGCGGGCCACGATCTCGCCGATGAGGCCACGCTGCACGCCATCGGGCTTGACCAGGACCAGGGTGCGTTCCATGAGCCGATGCTGCTCCTGCTGCGGGTGGGGCGCGCCAGAGTCTAGGCGGTCACGCTCCGGCGCGAGCGGCGCGGTCGTACGCATCCGACGCCTCCTGGCTGCGTCCGGCGGCGCGCAGCAGGTCCCCGTACAGGAGCAGCCGATCGGGCGGTGGCTGCGGACCCAGCGTCGGCTCGGCCAGGCCGACTCCCTCGCCCGCCACGCGCGGGTCCAGCCGCAGCGCGAGCCCAAGCTCGCGGTCACCCTCGTCGTCGCGGCCCGCGTTATAGGCGAGGCGCGCGGCCTCCAGCCGGGCGTGAGCGGCGGCGGTCCGCTCCGGCGAGGGCGGCGTGGCGGCGGTGGCCGACGACCCGCCGAAGGTCGACGTTGGGGGACGGCGCGGGGTCGGCCGCATCGAGGCCGGCACGGGCCACGGCAGCCGCGACGGCACGCCGCCGCGCAGGCGCCAGGCCTCGTCGACGCCGACCGACTCGATCACGCGCTCCATCAGGGCCGTGGCGCGGTCCGGGTCGCCCGCCGCAGCCGTCGCCTCCGCCTCGACCAGCAGCACGATCGGCCGGCGCCGCTCGAGGCTGCCGGCCCGGATGGTGTCGATCACCGCGGCCCCGTCGAGCGGCCGTCCCTGGCGCCACAGCGCCTCGGCCAGCAGTGCGCGAGCGGCATCCAGCTCGTCCAGGCCGCGGGCGTCCTCGGCATCCAGCCGGGCGATGTGGCGGCGCAGGCTGCCCTCGGCCTGTCCGACGAGACCGGAGATCAGCTGGGCGCGCGCCAGCGACAGGTCGTCGGGGATCAGGTCGACGACGAACTCGTCCGACATCAGGCCCCGCCGGCGGTCAGCGCCTTCTCGAAGCGTGCCGCCGAGCGGTAGGGACCCAGCAACGCCAGACGCGCCTGGTCGGGGCGGGCGCAGCGGCGCGCCACGCGCAGCATGTCCTCCGGCGTGACCGCCTCCAGCCGCTCGACCACCTCCTCGACGGTCAGGATGCGCGGCAGCAGGCTCTCCCCGGTGCCGAGCCAGGCGGCGACCGCCGACGTCTCCTCCATGCGCAGCTCGAGCCGGCCACGGGTGTAGGCGCGGGCCCGCTCCAGCTCGGCGGCACTGACGGGCTCCTGGACGACGCGCTCGAGCTGCTCCCGGATGGCCGCGATCACCGCGCCGGCCTGGTCCGGATCGAAGCCGGCATGCACGCCGAAAGTGCCGCAGTCTGAGTAAGTGGCGGCGAAAGTTGACACGTCGTACGCCAGCGAGCGCCGCTCGCGCAGCTCCAGGAAGAGGCGGCTGCTCATGCCGTCGCCCAGCACGGCGCCCAGCAGGTCCAGGGCCCAGCGGTCGGGGTCGTCACGCGCCACGCCCGGCATGCCCAGGCACAGGTTGCCCTGCGCCAGCCTGCGGTACGCCACGCGCACGGTGCCGGCCCGGGCCGGTGACGGGGCGGCCACGGTCAGCTGCGGTACGCGCCGCCGCGCGCCGTCCAGCCAGGGTGTCGGCTGATCGAACCAGGCCTCGGCGGTCCGGCGGACGGCCTCATGGGTGATGGCGCCGGCCGCCGCCAGCACCAGGTGCCGCGGCTGGTACCAGCGGCCCCAGTGGCCGATCACCCCCTCGTGCGTGGCGCGCCGCACCGAGCGCGGCGTGCCGGCGATCTCGCGACCCAGCGCGTGGCGGCCGAACAACGTCTCGTCGAAGAGGGTGAAGATGTGGTCGCCCGGCGAGTCCTCGTACATCCGGATCTCGTCGACGATGACCGGCTTCTCGGCGGTCAGGTCGCGGTGGCGCAGCAGCGGGCGCAGCACCAGCTCGGAGACAACCTCCAGGCCCCGGTCCGAGGCGACGGCCGGGACCTTGGCGCTGTACACGGTGAGCTCGCGGTCGGTCGAGGCATTGACCGCCCCGCCGCAGCCCTCGACCGCCTCGGACAGCTCGCCCGGCTCCGGATAGCCGGCGGTGCCCTTGAAGACGAGGTGCTCGAGGAAGTGCGACAGGCCGGCGCGCGGGGCGTCCTCGTGCCGCGAACCGACGCCCACGAACAGGCCGACCGCCACCGACCGGGCGGCCGGCATGTGGGTGGTGACGACCCTGAGCCCGTTGCGAAGGACGCTTCGCTCGATCGGCAGCGCGGAGCTTCGGCCGGAGCTTCGCCGCCTGGGCACCGCCAGGCCGGAGCTCACCTCACGCGTCCTCGTCCTCGTCAGCGGCATCCGACGACATCATCAGCTCCATCTGGATGAAGCGCAGGTCGCGCGCCAGCTCCTCCGCATTGCGTGGCAGCGGACGGCCGTTGCCGCTCTCGTCGTGGTCATCGGCGTGCGAGCCACCGGCGGCGAACTCGAGCACCACGCGCTCGGAGCCGATGACCAGCGTGTAGACCAGCAGCTGCTCGGAGGTGGTGTCGAACTGCAGGTAGTCGAACGAGTCGAGGTTGAGGCAGATCGACAGCGGCGTGAAGTAGCTGGCGATCTCCGGGTGGTCAACCACGATGCGCTCCACCCAGCCCGTCCCCGAGCTCGTCACCTGGGTGCCGCGGAAGTAGGTATAGGTGACGGTCTGCTTCAGCAGCGGGCGCAGGATGTTGTAGACATCGGTCTTGTTGGTGACGACGCCGGTGTTGATGTAGAGCTTGGCACGCGCGTCGGTCATGGGTCGCGGGCGAGTCTACACCTGCTCTCATGGCGCCGGTGACGGCCACCGGCGCAGGCCAAAGTGGCTGTTACGATTGCGCCCGTGACGCTCCTGGCGCTCGACATCGGCAATACCAGCCTGACGCTGGGCCTCTTTCGCGAGGCTGAGCTGGTCGGATCGTGGCGCGCCAGCACGCGGCCCGGCGCCACGCCCGACGAGGCAGCGGCGCTGGTGCGCGACATGCTCGCCCTCGACGCCCATCGGCTCGACCAACTGACGGCGGTGGGCATCGCGTCGGTGGTGCCACCCCTGACCGAGCGCTTCGTGGAGTTCGCCAGCGATCGGCTGGGGCTGGAGGCGATGGTGATCGATGCGGCCACCCTCGAGGGCATCCTGCCGATCGAGATCGATCGGCCGGCGGAGGCCGGCGCTGACCGGCTGTGCAACGCGCTGGCGGCCGGGATCGAGGTCGGCGGCCCGGCGATCGTCATCGACCTGGGCACCAGCACCAACTTCGACGTCATCGACGCCAGCGGCGCGTACGTGGGCGGCGCGATTGCCCCGGGCCTCGGCGTCTCGCTGGAGGCGCTGGTCGGGCGGGCCAGCAAGCTGCCGCGCATCGAGCTGCGGCGGCCGCAGCACGCCATCGGGGCCAACACCATCGATGCCATGCAGTCGGGGGCGGTGCTGGGGCACATCGGCCTGGTCTCCGGCCTGCTGACCGCGCTGCGCGGCGAGCTGATCGAACGCTCCCCCGCCGGCAGCCGCGTCACGGTGATCGCGACCGGCGGCTACACCCATGAGCCGTGGCTGAGCGACGTACCGGGCATCGACCGGCGCGAGCCCGATCTCACGCTGCGCGGCATCCGCTACGCCTGGGAGCGCATCCGGGCCGCACGCGACGCGCGCGAGCAAGGGGCCGGCGCCAGGGAGCAACCCGCGTGAGCGAGACACGCGGAGCGATGGCCGGGCGGCGGATCGTGGTCGGCGTGACCGGCAGCATCGCCGCCTACAAGGCGGTGACCCTGGTGCGGCTGCTGGCCGAGCGTGGCGCCATCGTGGACGTGGCCATGACCCCGGCGGCCGCCCGGTTCGTGGCGCCGCTCACCTTCGCCTCGCTGACGCATCGACCCGTGGTCGATGACGTGATGGCCCTGGACGACGATCAGCAGATCGCACACGTGGAGCTCGCGGAAGGCGCGGACGCGATCGTCATCGCGCCTGCCACGGCCAACGTGCTGGCCCAGCTGGCCGCCGGGCTGGTGAACGACTCGGTGACCGCCATCGCCTGCGCCAGTCGGGCCCCGGTGGTGCTGGCACCGGCCATGGATGCCGGCATGTGGACCCATCCGGCCACCCAGCGCAACGTCGAGACGCTGCGTGGCTTCGGGCACTACCTGGTCGAGCCTGAGGTCGGCGCGCTGGCCTCCGGCCTGACCGGCGTCGGGCGCCTGGCCGAGCCGGCCAGCATCGTGGAGGCGGTGGAGGGGCTGTTCGTGCGCGCCGGCGACCTGGAGGGGCTGCACGTGGTGGTCAGCGCGGGCGGGACGCGCGAACCACTGGACCCGGTCCGCTTCATCGGCAACCGCAGCAGCGGCAAGATGGGCTTCGCCGTCGCCGAAGCCGCCGCGCGCCACGGCGCCGAGGTGGTGCTGGTGGCCGGCCCGGTGTCGTTGCCCACGCCGGCCGGGGTCACCCGCATCGACGTACGCAGCGCCGCGCAGATGCACGCCGCGGTGCTCGCCGCCTTGCCGGC
>DATBME010000112.1:0-12289 GCA_036555005.1 Candidatus Limnocylindria bacterium
CGAACAGGAAGGTCATCAGCCGGGCCACCGCTTGCTCCTCGGTGCCCGGGAAGCTGGCCCGCAGCGTGGCCAGCGGCGTCGAGTCGGGGTCCAGCGTATCCTGGTCCTGCGCCAGGTAGCCGATCCGGATCGAGGGACCCACCCACACCTCGCCCGCCGTCGGCGGCAGCTCGCCGACCATCGTCTTGAGCATGACGCTCTTGCCGGCCCCGTTCTCGCCCACTACCCCGACGCGTTCGCCGTGCATCACCGTCAGCTCCACGCCGCGCAGCACCCGGTGCTCGGCGAAGGCCAGCTCCACCTCGCGCAGCTCGGCCGCGCGCTTGCCGCCGCGCTGGTGCGGATGGAGCTCCAGCCCGATCCGGCGGCGCTCCAGCACGGGCCGCTCCACCTTGTCCATCCGCTCCACCCGGCGCTGCAGGTTACGGGCGGCGTTCATCAGCCCCTTGTTCGACTGGCTGGCGGGCACGGCCCGCGCCCACTGGATCAGCCGGCGCGACGCCTCCTCCAGCCGCTCGATCTCCTTGCGCTGCGCCAGGTAGTGCTCCTGCTGGCGCTTCAGCTCCAGCTCGCGCGCCACCGCGTACGCGGTGTAGTTGCCCGGCCACACCCGGATCCGGCCTTCGTCCAGCGACGCGATCGCGGTGACCGTCTCGTCCAGCAGGTAGCGGTCGTGGCTGACGGCCAGGATCCCGCCGCCGAAGCGCGTCATCAGGCCCTGCAGCCGCTCGCGGCCCTCCAGGTCGAGGTGCGCCTCCGGCTCGTCGAGCAGCAGCAGCTGCGGGTCCTGGATGATGGCGGCCGCCAGGCCGATCAGCTTGCGCTGCCCGCCGGAGAGCACCCGGGTCGGCAGGTCCAGCTCGCGCTCCTCCAGCCCGATCTCGGCCAGCATCGAGCGGACGCGGCCCTCGAAGGCCGGGCCTCCGGCGCGGTCGTAACGGTCGAGCAGCGCGGCCTGCTCGGCCAGCACCGTTTCCATGCTGGGCGCGTCGTTATAGACCGATGGATCGGCCAGCCGCCGGTTGCAGTCGGCCAGGCCCTGGTCGATCTCGCGCAGGTCGGCACGGGCGTCTCGCAGGGTGGTGGCGGGGGAGCGCTCGTCGCCGAGCGGGTGCTGGGGCAGCATCGCCAGCCGCAGGCCGCGCTGCCGGGTTATCTGGCCCGCGTCCGCCTCCTCGTCGCCGACCGCGATGCGTAGCAGCGTCGACTTGCCGGAGCCGTTCGGCCCCACCAGGCCGATCCGCGCGCCATCGGGCAGCTCCAGGTCCACGCCCCGCAGGATCTGGCGCCCGCCGAAGGCCTTGGCGATGCCGCGCAGGGAGAGCAGCGTCATCGGTCCAATACCGACCGCAGCGTGGCCACGTCCACGTTGCGACCGGTAAGCACCGCCGTCACCCGTCGTCCGGACAGCCCGCCCAGCCTGGCGCGCAGTGCCGCGATGGCCAGTGCCGCGGCGCCTTCGATGGCCAGGTGATGCACCTGGAGGGACCAGAGCATGGCGTCGGCGATCTGCTCCTCGTCGACCAGGACCACTTCGTCGACCAGCTGCCGGCACATCTTCAGGGTGATGCTGGTGCGCTCGACGTTGCCCGACACGCCATCGGCCAGGGTCGGCGCGATCGGCACCGGCTTCGTCGAGCCGGTCTCGAAGTAGGCGAACATCGGCGGCGATGCCGCAGGCTGGACGCCGATCAGGCGCATCCCGGGCCGCAGCGTCTTCGCCCATAGCCCGATGCCGGCGATCAGCCCCCCGCCGCCGATCGGCACCACGAAGGCGTCACAGTCCGGCCAGTCGTCCAGCACCTCGACCGCCACCGTCGCCTGGCCGGCGATCACGTCCGGGTCGCCGTACGGCTCGACGTAGGTGGCGATGCCCTCGTCGTGCCGCCGCCGCGCCTCGACCTCGACGTCGTCGTACTCGCGGCCGAAGACCTCGACCACGCAGCGGTCCGACTCCAGCGCGCGCAGCCGTTCCAGCTTGGCGGGCGAGGCCGACGCCGGCACCAGGACCGTGAGCCGCATCCCGTACCTGGCGGCGGCGCTGGCCACGGCGATGCCGTGGTTGCCGGTCGAGGCGGTGACCAGGCGCGCATCCGGCGTCTCCGCGGCGATCAGTGCGACCTTGTTGTACGCGCCACGGATCTTGAAGGCGCCGGTCGGTTGCAGGCACTCCAGCTTCAGCCGCACCTCGGCAGCGCCGCCCTCATCGGCAAGGGCCGGGGAAGCCTCAAGCGGGGTGTGCAGGGCCACGCCGCGCAGGCGGCGGCGCGCGGTGAGCACGTCGGAGAGCAGCGGAAAGCGGGCCATCCTGGCCCAAGTCTAGGGGTGAGGCGAGATCAGGCGGCGTCGGGCAGGAAGTCGTCGCCGTCGGGGCCGCGCTCCAGGCTCTCGAGCCGGCGGCTGATGCGCATCAGCGACCCGAGCCGATCCGTGACGCGCGCCCGTTCGACGGGCGTCGCCCAGTGGCGCAGGGTGTAGTCGATCTCGTGCTTGTGGCGGGTGGCGGTCATCGCCAGCTCGTCGATCTCACGCCGCCGCGAGGCACCTGGCTCGGAGGCAACAAGGCGCCGGCGGGCATCGAGCACTTCCAGGTAGTAGGACGTGGCCAGCCGGTCGAGGTCGCGCCGGGCATCGTGCGCCCAGGGCTCCGGCGGACCGCCGAAGCCGTGCCTGCGCCATTCGCGGGGCTGGACGACCTGCACCACGGCGGCACGGTACCGCCGCATCCGGCGCCTGGTCAGCACCCCGTGAGGGCTATCGGCGGCACGTACCAACGGCGTACCCGAGCGGCAACGGGGTCAGTGCGCCGAGTCACCATTGGCTCCAAGCGGGGGAAGCGCGGGACTGCGGATCGTCGTCCGCAGCCCCGCCATGGGCCGGCTACGGGGTGAGGTGCACCAGCTCCCCACCGCCAGCGCAGACGGTGCACAGGCTGACGTAGATCGACCCGTCGGCCGCGATGCCCAGCCCGCCCGGTGCGAAGAACGCCGGGTTGCCGGTCACCACCGAAGCGGCGGTCCCGCCACCGGGCGGCACCGCCCACAGGGCGCCCGTCAGATCCCCGCTGAGCAACCCGTTGTGCGACATCTCCAGGACGTAGAGCGTGCCGTCCGGCCCGAAGTCCACGTCCAAAATGTTGGTGAAGCCGCTGGCATACAGTGTCGGAGCCTGGCCGGGGACCACCCGCATGACGGTGGCCGTACCCGGCGTGAACGGGAAGCCGGTGAGGAAGCCGACGTAGAAGGCGCCATCTGGCCCGTATGTCACCGAGGTCGGCACAGCCTGCTGGGGGAATGGATCTGGCGCGCCGGGGAATGGCGGGTCGACCCAGGTTGGCGGGAAGGCGGCCAGCAGCCGCACCCGGCCGTTGCGCTTGGCCAGGACCAGGGAGTTGCCGCCGGAGTCAGCGACGGCGAACCCGCCCGGCCACGGCTTCGCGGCCACGCCGAACGGATTGCTGTCGATGGCGCCACCGTCGGGGTTGCGCGCCGCCTCGAAGGCGCCGATGTTGGCGATCGGTCGCCAGTCGCCATTCTGCCGCCCGCGGATCAGCCAGCCGAGCCACCGGGATCGATTCGGCGGATCCTCGAAGAAGGCTGCGTCATCGGGCTCGCCAAGGGTGATGAACAGCTTCTTGGTGCCGCGCACGCTGACGTCAGCGGGGCCGATGGCGTCCACGCCGTCCAGCAGCAGCGACGGCAGCCGGGTGATGATCCGCTTCTGCCGTTCGTTGCGGACGCGGGTGATGGCGCCGGTATTGCCGTAGCAGACCTCGAAGGCCTCGTCGCCTTCGCCAACGGTGACGCAGCGGTTGCCGCCCACGCCGGCTTCGGCCACGTACACCGCCCCGTTGGGGCCGACCTCCACGCCGCGCGGCGAGTCGAGTCCGCTGGCGACCACCTCCCAGGGTGGAGCTGTGGCCTGGGCCGGCATGACCAGGGCGCTGATCAGCACACCCACCGTCACGGCCAGGGTGACGCGTCTGGATCGCTTCACGAGGGGCACCTCATGCTGGGGGCGGGTCGGGTTCGCCAGTAGCTCCGTGCGGCCCGCGGCGACCATGGGTTTGGGCCAGCACTTCGTCGCTCCCCGCGCAACGCTGTTCTACACGAACCCCGCCGGCCTGCATAGCATCGGCATGACAGCGGGCTGGGACCGGCTCGCGGCGTACGGTACACTCGGGTGCCGTGGTAGCGGCTGGGGCCGCAACCGGACGCTCAGCCGAGCGTCGGCCCGCTGGGGTGTGGCCAAGTGGTAAGGCGCCTGACTCTGGATCAGGAGATCGAAGGTTCGAATCCTTCCGCCCCAGCCATCTCCCTCGTCTCCCCTTCGATTGGGCATGCCACGTGCACGTGGTGGCGGCGCGTAGCGCAAGACGTTGCGCGGTGCTGGCCCCGCGTCAGTGGAGGTGTCAGTCGTTACCAGCGAGGATGCCACCCACCAGGTCCTGGTCGTCGAGGACGACCCAGCGCTCCGTGAGATCTTCGCCGGCGCGCTGCGTGGCTATGGCCACGATGTGCGCGTCGCCGGTGACGGGGCGGAGGCCCTGCGACGCCTGGAGAACGGCTGGGCGCCCTGCGTCGTATTCCTGGACCTGCGCATGCCGGGCATGGACGGTTGGGAGCTGAGCCGCCGCCTGCGATCGGATGACCGCTGGCGCGATGTGCCAGTGGTGGTGGTGGCCGCGCACTTCCGGATCGACCGTGAAGCGGCCGAGATCGGGGCGGCGGCCTGGTTGCAGAAGCCCTTCGACCTGGCGCGGCTCGACGAGGAAACCAAGGCGCTGTGCGCGAATGACTGAATCGGTCCGGACGCCGTTCGGAATGGGCGCCGATCCAGAGTTCACGCGCCTCCTGCCTTCCATCTTCGACAGCATCGCCGACGGCATGACCGTCGTGGACCGTGAGGGAGTGCTTCGCTACGCGAACGCCGCGGCGGCGCGGATGATCGGCCACGCGGATGTCTCCGAGCTGGTGGGCACCAGTTCAGAGCAGGCGATGGACCGATTGGACCTGCTCGACGACGACGGCCGGCCGCTGGCTGCGTTGATCCTTCCCACGCGGCGGGCGTTCTCCGGGGAGCCTGATCCCGAGGCGACCGTTCGGATCCGCTCGCCGGACGCCCACACGGAGCGCTCGTACTTGGTCAGAGGGCGTTTGCTGGAGGGGCCCGATCCCGATCGGGACCTGGTGATCACGTCCTTCCAGGACATCACCGCCATCAAGCGCGTTGAGCGCCGCCTCTCCTTCCTGCTCCAGGCCAGCGCGCTGCTCGGCGAGACCACCGACTACCGCGACGGATTGAGCCGGATCGCCTGGCTGCTGGTCCCTGCGGTTGCCGACTGGTGCGCCTTCGACGTGATCGTCGATTCCGAGACGGTGGAGCGCGTCGCGATCGCCCAGTCGGATCCCGAGCTACAGCGGGCTTCCGGGGGAGTCGATCGTCGCAGGCCGACCGACTCCACGCTGCCGAGCATGCTCGACGAAGTGAAGCGGCGCCGCCGGAGCGTCCACGTGCGCGGCGTGACGGATGAGGTTCTGGCACAGGCCACCCTCGACGCGGATCACCTCGAGGGGCTCCGCGGCATGAATCTGCGAGAGCTGCTGAGCGCACCGCTGGTCGGCCGCGGGCATGTGCTGGGCGCGGTCACCGTCGGCCTCTCGCCATCAGAGCCGCCGCTGAGTGCAGAGGACGTGGCGATGATCGAGGACCTTGGCCGGCGCGCGGGAGCGGCCGTGGATGCGGCGTTGCTGCTGGCCGAGTCGCAGGAGTCACTGCGGCTCCAGGAGGAGTTCATGGCCGTCACCTCGCATGACATGCGAACGCCGCTTGCGGCCGTGCGTGGCTACGCACAGCTGGCGCGTCGCCACGTGTCGGGCGAAAAGCAGGACCTTGAGTCGGTCGACCGCTGGCTGAGCGACATCGAGGAGAGCGCGAGCCGGCTCGCAAGCCTGGTCTCCGAGTTCATGGACGTCACCCTGCTGCGCGCCGGACAGACCGTGCCGCTGCAGCCTCAGCCAACCGACCTCGTGGCGGTGACGTACGAGCGCGTGCGCGAGCACCAGGGCGCGGCCGAGACGCATACCTTCGAGATCAGCAATGGGCGGGACGCGATCGTGGGCAACTGGGATCCGGCGCGTATCGGGCGCGTGCTGGACAACCTGCTGGGCAACGCGGTCAAGTTCAGCCCCGATGGCGGCACCATCGAGGTCAAGATTACCGGCGACGATACCGACGCCAGCGTGGCGATCAGCGACCAGGGGATGGGGATCGCGTCGCAGGACCTGAGCCGCATCTTCCTGCCGATGTACCGCGGGGCCAATGCCAGCGGGGTGGCCGGAACGGGGCTGGGGCTGGCCGGGTCCCGCCGGTTGGTGGAGCTGATGGGCGGGCGGATCTCCGTCAAGAGCCGGCTCGGCAAGGGCTCGACCTTCACGGTCATCCTGCCGCTGGCCGGTGGCGAGCCGGTGCAGGCAGCCACCGAGTAGGCACGCCCTTCAGTCCTGTCGAGGCAGCTCATGGAAGGCCGCCTCCACCACCGGTTCGGCCAGCGCCTGCGCCACGATCAGCGTTTCGCCATCGACCAGCGCATAGAAGGAGCCGATGCTGGCGGCCTGGCTCGGCTCGCTGATCACCGTCACGCGGCGGTCGCCGAGCTGCCTCTCCTCGACGGTGACGGAGCCCGAGGCGCCCGCGTAGGCCGCCTGCGACAGGGCGTCGAGCAGCTCGCCGGGGTCGTGCCCGCTCGCGCGCAGGGCGTACATCTGGACGAAGGCCGGTCCGTGGTCGCTGGCGTACGCCACGTCCAGCCCACCAGGTCGGAGTCCAAGGGCCGTCGCCAGCCGGGCGAGCATGTCCTGGCCGACCGGGAAGGTGTGCGCCTCGACGCCGCGGAAGTCGGCCGGCAGCAGGCCCTGCAGCGGCCGTGCGTCGGGGGTCGGTTCGGGCGTGGCCTCAGCGCTGGCTGCCGGCGTCGGCGCGCCGCTGGCCAGGGCCCCGGATGGCGTGGCCGAGCCGCTCGCGACGTAGCTTGGCGAGGCGGCCCCAGGCGTCGTGCTCACGCCGCAGCCGGCCAGTGCAGCGACGGTCACGCCAATGGCGAAGATCCTGTTGGGTCGCATCGGTTCCAGCCATTGATACGTGCCCGGGCACGAGGACGCCTGATCACTCCACCAGTCCCCACAGGTCGCCGACGGTGAAGCCGTCCGGGAAGGGGTCGTCCTCGTCCACCCGGTACTCGGTATGGCCGGTGATCCAGGCCGATCCCGTGAGCTGCGGGACCACGGCGGGGTAGGGACCGATGTTGGACTCGCGCAGCAGCCGGCCGGTCCAGGTGGTGCCCAGGATCCCCTCGTGCACGAAGTCCCGGCCGATGGCCAGCTCGCCACGGGCGTGGAGGACCGCCATCCGCGCGCAGGTGCCGGTGCCGCACGGCGAGCGGTCCAGCACCCCGGTGAACGACGCGGGACGATCCCAGGCCAGCGTGCCGGATGAGACCACGACCGTGTTCTTGGCGTGCGCGCCGGGGACCGACGGCGGTCCGGTCCACTCCATGATCGTGATGCCGGCCAGCGCCGGCTGCGCCGGATGGGCGACGGGGATCTGCTCCCGGGCCGCGGCCTTGACCATCTCGCCCACGCGCACCAGGTCGCGACCCTCGTCCGGCGTGAGGCGGAAGCCGAGCGCGGACGCATCGGTCAAGGCGTAGAACATGCCGCCCCAGGCGACGTCCACGCTCACCGTGCCGACCTGCGGCACCTCGACCGGCACGTCCAGGCGGTGGACGAAGGCGGGCACGTTCTCGAAGGTGATCGAGCGGGCCCTGCCGTCGCGCACCTCGGCGCTGATGCGGATCAGGCCAGCCGGCGCCTCCAGCACCAGGCTGGTGATCGGCTCCGTGACCTCCACCATGCCCTCGTTGATCAGCACCGTGGCGGTGCAGATGGTGTTCGAGCCGGACATGGCGGGGTACTCGGCCTGCTCCATGATCACGTAGCCCGCATCGGCCTCGGGAGTCGTGGGCGGCAGGACCAGGTTGGCGCACAGGGCGGGATAGCCGCGCGGCTCGCGGAGCATCAGCTTCCGCAGCCGGTCGCCGTGCTGCCAGAGGTGGTCGCGCTTCTCGAGCATGCTGGCGCCCGGAACGTCGTGCACCCCGCCCACGATCACGCGTCCCGGCTCGCCGCCGGCGTGCACCTCCACCGCCCGGATGACATCGTCCAGCCGCATCAGGGCGCAGCCTACAGCCGTGCCGGCCGACCAGCCGGACGCGCCCGGCCGGAGCCGGCCAGCCGGACCCCGGAATGGGCTCACGGCGTTCCTGGAGTAGCATCGCCGCACGCCCCGAGGTCACCATGCACACGCTCCACGCCCGGGCCACCGACCACGAGCACCTGGACGAGCCGACGCTCGATCCCCACCACCTCCGGGTCAACCTGCGCGAGATGGCGATGCTCAACCGGCTGCCGGGTGGCGTGAGCCAGAGCGTGCGGATGGTGAGCAGCTCATTGGACGGTCGCCAGGACCCGTCCGTGCTGGACATCGGCGCCGGGTCGGGCGACTTCGCCCGCCGCCTGCTGCGCGAGCGCCGGGCGACCGTGCTGGTCGCCGACCTGCGGCCGGAGGTGCTGGCGATCGCCCGCCGTAACCTGGCGAATACGAACGGTGTGAAGTTCCTGCGCGCCGACGTCCGGGCGCTGCCCCTGACCGACGGGGCGGTCGACGTCGTCCATGCCTCGCTGCTGCTGCACCACCTGGAGCCGCATGACGCGGTCATCGCCCTGCGCGAGATGCGGCGGGTGGCGCGCGAGGCGGTGGTGGTCAACGACCTCCGCCGCGGACGGCTCGCCTTCCTGCTGGCGGCGGCGCCGGTCTGGGCGTTCGCCCGGGGCCGATACACCCGCCATGACGGCGTCCTCTCGGCGCGCCGCGCCTACACCGTGCCCGAGCTGGATGCCCTGGCCGCCGAGGCGGGCCTGCGCCCGGTGCGCCGCACGGCCGCCTGGTGGCCGCGCGTGACGACGGTCTACCAGTGAGCGACCTGGAGTGCGAGGTGCTGGTGGTCGGCGCCGGTCCGGCAGGCTCGGCGGCAGCCGCCGCGCTGGCGCACGCCGGCCGCGACGTGCTGCTGGTCGAGGCGCGTACGCATCCGCGCCCCAAGGCCTGCGCCGAGTACGCCAGCCCGCGCATCGCCGAGGAGCTGGCCCGGCTGGGCGTGGCGGATGAGGCGTGGCGCCGCGACGCGCTGCCGCTGAAGGGGATGCGCGTCATCCGCGGCGACGACGCAGTCGAGATGGGCTATCACGACGCCGCCGGGCAGCGGCACTCGTGGGGGTTGGATCGCGAGCGCTTCGACGCGACGCTGGCAGCCCACGCCGTGGCCTCCGGCGCCCGCCTGATGGAGCGCACCGTTCTGGACGACGTGCACCGGCGAGGCGGACAGGAGGGGTCGGGCGGTCGCGTGGTGGGTGCGACCCTGCGCACCGCCGAGGGGCGCCGCACGGTGCGCAGCCACTGGCTGATCGGGGCCGATGGTGCCCGCTCCCGCGTGGCGCGGCGCCTGAGCACGGAACGCGGCGTGCGGATGCCGCGCCGGCTGGGCCTGATCGCGCACTACGAGGCACTGCCGGAGCTGGCCGACCACGGCGAGATGCACGTGGCGCGCGACTGGTACGTGGGCCTGGCCCCGCTGGCTGGCAACCGGCTGAACGTTGGGATGGCGCTGCCGCTGAACGGCACGAAGCAGTCGGCCGAGGAGCGCTTCCAGGCGGCGATCGACGGGATCCCGGCCGTGGCGGCCCGCCTGCGCGGCGTGAAGCGCCTCACCCCCATCCGCGGCGCGTCGCCGATCGGGCACCGCGTGGCAGCCGCCGCGGGACGGGGCTGGATGCTGGTGGGCGATGCGGCCGGGTTCATCGACCCGTTCACCGGGGAGGGGATCTTCCGGGCGCTGCGCTCCGCGCGCGCCGCGGCTGAGGCCCTGGACGGCGGCGACGACGAGGGAGCGGCGGAGCGCTACCGGGCCGCGCGGCGCGAGGCGTTCGCCGCCAAGGACGGCCTGACCTGGCTGGTCCAGGGCATGCTGGCTGCGCCGCCGGTGATGGGCTATGCGATCCGGCGCCTGGCGCGCCGGCCGGACCTGGCGTCGCGGCTTGGATCTGCGCTGGGAGACCTGCGCCCCGCCTCCGACGCGCTGTCGCCGGTCTTCCTGGCGCAGGTGCTCTGGCCATGAGGGGGTCGGCGACGCCATGAAGAGCGTGATGCAGGTCCACATCCGGGCCCCGTACGAGCGGATCTTCCCGCTGGCGGCCGAGATCGAGCGCTGGCCCGAGCGGCTGCCGCACTACCGCTACGTCCGTCGCGTGCCGGCCGCCAACGGCGAGCGGCGCTTCGCCATGGGGGCGCGCCGCGGCCCGATTCCGGTCCGGTGGGAGGCCGTCCAACGCCCGCTACCGGAGCAGCACCGCATCGAGTTCACTCATACCGGCGGCGTGACCCGTGGCATGGAGGTGGCCTGGCGCTTCGAGCAGCGCGACGGCGGCTGGGACGTCAGCATCCACCACGACCTGGAGCTGGAGTGGCCGCTGATCGGCGGCTTCGCGGCGAAGCGGGTGATCGGCCCGCAGTTCATCGACGCCATCGCCGGCCGGACGCTTCGCCGGGTGAAGGCCATGGCGGAGGCGCCGGCATGACGCCGCGGCGGGTGGCGGTCACCGGCATCGGCGCGGTGACACCCATCGGGCATGGCGCCGACGGGCTGTGGGCCGGCGTGCTGGCCAATCGCACCGCGGTGCGCGCCGTCGACCGCTTCGACGCCTCGCCGTTCCCTTCGCACATCGCGGCCCAGATCGACGACTTCCGGGCGGAGGACTACCTGGACACCAAGCGGGCGCGGCGGCTCGATCGGTTCAGCCAGCTGTCGGTGGTGGCTGCCCGCATGGCGGTGGAGCAGGCGGGCTGGACCGATGCCTCCCGCGACGCGGCCCGGACCGGGATCTGGATCGGCTCGGCCCTGGGCGGCGTGGCGTTCGGCGAAGAGCAGCACGCCAACTACGTGCAGCGCGGCGTGCGGGCAGTGGCTCCGACCCTGGCCACCGCCGTCTTCGGCGGGGCAGGCGCCTCGAACGTGTCGATCGACTTGGGGATCCGCGGCCCGTCCGTCGGCAACTCCAACTCCTGCGCTTCCGGGGCGATGGCCATCGGGCAGGCCTTCCAGGCAATCAGGGCGGGGACGGTGGACGCCGCCCTGGCCGGTGGAGCGGAGGCCCCGCTGGCGCCGCTCACCTTCGGGGCCTTCGCCATGATCCGGGTCCTCTCCTCGCGCAACGACGACCCGGCCACCGCCTCGCGGCCGTTCGACGTCGACCGCGACGGCTTCGTGATGGGGGAGGGCTCCGCCATCCTGGCGCTCGAGTCCCGCGACGCGGCGGAGGCCCGCGGCGCGACCATCCTGGGCGAGGTCGTCGGCTTTGGGGCGTCCACGGATGCCTATCACCTGACCGCGCCGTTGCCCTCCGGCGAGGCCGCCGCCGCGGCGGTGACCACCGCCCTGGCCGATGCGGAGCTGGCGCCGGAAGCGATCGGCTACGTGAACGCCCACGCCTCGTCCACCCAGCTCAACGAGCTGGCCGAAGCAAAGGCGCTGCACCTGGCGCTGGGTCCCCACGCGACCAACGTGCCGGTCTCGGGCACGAAGGGGCTGTACGGGCATGCGCTGGGCGCCTCCGGAGCGATCGAGGCGGCCATCACGGTCATGGCCCTGGACGCGGGCTGCCTGCCCGGCACCTGCAACCTGGTCAACCTGGACCCCGGGTGCGACCTGAACGTGCTGACCGAGCCGTGCGCGGCCCGTCCCGATGTCGCGCTGTCCACCTCGTTCGGCTTCGGGGGCATGAACGCCGCGCTGGTCTTCCGCGCCGGCTGATCAGCGGCGCTCGTTACCCCGCTTGAAGTTACCGGTCACCCGCGCCATCAGCTGCTGAGCGCCTGCCGCATCGAGGTCGCCGATCCGCGCCACGAACCGTGAGGCGGAGTCGCCTCGCAGCACGGTGACGGGCCTCCCTCGATGGCTGATCTCGATCTCAGCGCCGCGCGGCCGCCACGCGAATGGGCGGTCCGCCAAACGATCCGGCATCGGCACAGTCTGGCCGGTAGCATCGGTCGCGGATCGTGATAGTCCGCTCGGCGTCTGCCAAATGGGGCAGGATTGCGCCGTGGCCCCGCCCTCGCTCATCTCGGCACTTCGCGATGCGGTGGGTGACGCCCACATCCTGACCGATGCGGACCTGCG
>DATBME010000137.1:0-3523 GCA_036555005.1 Candidatus Limnocylindria bacterium
TTCGCGCTGGACGCTGCCGTCCGGCCCGACGCTGACCAAAACCGCGCCGCGGTCGCCATCCTCGCCGAACTCGAGTGGGTCCGGGTTGCCCGGGTAGGTGTGGCGCTCAGCGTCGCGGGGCAGGTGATAGTGGCCCAGGAAGGCGTGGCTCAGCCCGGCCTCCGCGATCTCGGCCGCGTCGAACGGGGCATGCGGCTGCTTGCCTGCCTCCTGCCAGCCGAGCAGGCTGCGCTCCGAGGCGTGCGCCAGCGCCAGGTGGATCCCACCGCGATCCGGCCGAAAGCCGGCGAAGAAGCCGTCCGTGTTGGCCGGCGCGCGATGGGCGGCGCCCCACAGGGTCAGGCCGTCGGCCAGGGTCAGCGCGGCCAGGCTCGACTCGGTAAAGAGGTCCACGTTCCTGGACCAGTCAGTCACGGCGTACGGGCTGCGTGGCGAATACCAGTCGTGGTTGCCGGGCGCCAGCACGATGCGACGGTCCGTGCGCGCGAAGCTGGACTGCAGGAAGGCAATGGTGTCGGGCGTGACCCGGTCGTGCTCGAACAGGTCGCCGGCGCACAGGACCGCGTCCACGCGCTCGGCATCCGCGAGGGCCAGGATGCGGGTCAGCGTTTCGCGGCGGTTCGCCCGGCGCAGGCGGGCGGTTTCGGGCCTGGCCCAGGCGAACGGGGCGTCGAGGTGCAGATCAGCAAA
This sequence comes from Candidatus Limnocylindria bacterium, assembly GCA_036555005.1. Taxonomy (GTDB): domain Bacteria; phylum Chloroflexota; class Limnocylindria; order QHBO01; family QHBO01; genus DASSCW01. The sequence continues at coordinate 691 of DATBME010000137.1, forward strand.
CAGCAGCAGCTTCACTGCCAGCGAAGCGTACCGAAGCTTGCGACAGCTAGGCGGTCACAATTGACGGTGCCCCGAAGCGCGGCAGCGCCGGCTTCACGGAGTACGCGTCAGGCGGTGCGGCGGGAAGCGTGCCCCGGCTAGCTGCTGGCTTCGCGCTCGTTGATGAGCTGCACCACCAGCAGCACGGCCGCGACCACCAGCAGCAGGTTGACCAGCGGCCCCCACTGGAGCAGCAGGCCGATGAACCAGGCCACCAGCGTGATGGCGATCAGCGTCCAGATCATGTGTCCACCTCAGGCCGCCAGCGCGTCAAGCAGCAGGTCGACGTGCTCCATCGGCTTCACGCGCTCCAGCACGTGCTCGATCTTGCCATCCGGGCCGACGATGAAGCTCGATCGTTCGACGCCCATGTAGGTCTTGCCCCGAGCCTCCTTCTGCACCCAGGTGCCATAGGCATCGGCCACGGCGTGGCTGGGATCAGATAGCAGCCGGTACGGGAGGGCGTACTTCTCCCGGAACTTGGCGTGGCTCTTCACCGAATCGGGTGAGACCCCGAAGACCTCGACGCCGGTGGCCATCACGCGCCCGAAGTTGTCGCGCATCGAGCAGGCCTGGGCGGTGCAGCCGGGGGTGTCATCCTTCGGATACCAGTACAAGATGTAGCGCTTCCCGAGCTGGCTGCTGCGGCTGACGGTGGAGCCGTCATCGGCCTGCAGGCTGAAGTCCGGGGCGTCGTCGCCGGGCTGCGGCTTCATCGGGGCATCCTAGCGCACGCCGTCGGACATCTCGTCGATGGCGACCAGCACCGGCGGCAGCTCCACCGCCCGAATCCGCGTGGCCAGGTCGCCGGCGATCTCATGGATCACCGCGTCCGGCGCCTCCGCCAGGTCGTGGCCGACTTCGGGCACCAGGCGCCGCCCGGGACGGCTGCCACGTTCGCCGAGGGCGTCGGCCAGCAGGACCGATTCGTCCGGGTGCGACCAGGCGTCATCCGCGCCGTGCACCAGCGCCACCGAGCGATGGAGCATGGTCGCCAGCGCCAGCGATGGCGTATGGATCGCCTGCTCCACCCCGGCCAGCGCCAGGGGCACGCTGCCGGCCCCGCGAACCCACAGGTCGAAGCGTTCCTCGCGGCGCTCGGCGCGCTCGATGATCTCCTCGCTGGAGCGATCGATGGCGGCGACCACCGGGTGCTGATGATCCGTTCCCGTCCGGTTACGCTCCCCCACGCCGCGGCGCAGGACGTCCCGCCAGGAGCGGGCGGCGGGTCCGATCAGGGTCAGCGCGCTGACCGCCGGGTCGCCGATGGCCACGCTGAGCGCCAGCGCGGCGCCCTCGCCATGGCCGACCATTCCGGTGCGCCGCAGGTCGAGCTGCGGATGGCCGCGGACCGCCGACAGCAGGTCGCGCGCATCATCGATCTTCGTGAACAGCGAGGTCGCCTGCCAGGCTCCCTCCGACGCCCCGCAGCCGCGCGGGTCGGCACGCAGCGAGGCGACGCCGTGGGCCGCCAGGGCCTCCGCCAGCCGGGACAGCAGGCCCGGCTCCGGGTCCGTGGTCCGGGCGAACCAGCCGGCATGCCCGACACGATCCCAGGCGCCGTCGCGGTCGCGCGGCAGCCAGGACGGCAGCAGCAGGACATTCGGGTAGCGACGCTCGCCGTCGCGTGGCGGCTCGTCGGGCAGCAGCAGGGTGGCGGCCAGGCGTGCTTCGCCGGCCTGGACATTCAGCTCCTCGGGACGCGCCACGTCGCGCAGCCTAGGCGGGCGCCCGATTCCGCGTCCAGCAGCGGTTCCGGCCGCAGGGCGTCAGCCGGCAACGACCCCGACGGCTGATCGGTCCTTCAGGATCTGTCCGGCCGCGAGGCGCCCCGGCGCACCCATCACGCAGCCGCCGGGGTGGGTGCCCGAGCCGCACTGGTAGTAGCCATGCAGCGGGGTGCGGTACTGCGCCCAGCCCGGCGCGGGACGGAAGAAGAACATCTGCGGCGCCAGGAACTCGCCGGCGAAGATGTTCCCCTCCGACAGGCCGACGGTCCGCTCGATGTCGAGCGGCGTCTGCACCTCGCGCTGCACCACCAGCTCGCCGAAGCCGGGGAAAAAGCGCTCCAGCGCGGCCTGTGCTCGGTCGGCCATGCGCTCGCGCTCGGCGTCCCAGTCGCTCTCGCGCAGCCGATAGGGCGTGTACTGCACGAAGCAGGACAGGACGTGCTTGCCCGGCGGCGCCATGTCCGGGTCGATGGTCGACTGGATGGCACAGTCGATGTAGGGATGCTCGCTGTACCAGCCGTACTTGGCGTCGTCGAAGGCGTGCTCCAGGTAGTCGATCGACGGGCCGATGTTCATGAAGCCGCGGTACAGGTCCGGTCGTGCGCCGAGCACCGGGTGCGACGGCAGTGCGTCCAGCGCGAAGTTCACCTTGGAGCTGACGCCCTGGAACTTCAGGCGCCGGATGTCCTCCACCAGGTCGTCGGGAAGCTCGCGCGGGTCGACCAGCTCCAGGAAGGTGCGGCGCGGGTCCAACGCGCTGACCACCACGTCGGCTGCGATCTCGGTCCCGTCCGCCAGCGCCACGCCGATCGCCTCGCCGTCCCGGGTCAGCACCCGCTCGACCGGCGCCTCGAGCCGGATCTCGGCGCCGAACGCCTCCGCCGCCCTGGCCAGCACCTGTGTGAAGCCGCCGTTGCCGCCCTTGTGGAAGGCCCACGTGCCGAACTCGCCGTCGTGCTCGCCCAGCGAGTGGAAGAGCAGCACCAGGCCGCTCCCCTGCGAGCGCGGGCCGACCTTGGACCCGATGATCGAGGACGAGGCCAGGTAGCCCTTCAGCAGCGGCG
>DATBME010000110.1:0-6962 GCA_036555005.1 Candidatus Limnocylindria bacterium
CAGCTGGCGGCGCTGATCATCGTGATGCTGGCCATCGTGACCGTCTCGTATCGGCAGACCATCAAGGCCTACCCGATGGGTGCCAGCAGCTACATCGTGGCAAGCGACAACCTGGGTGATCGGGCCGGCATCCTGGCGGCCTCGGCGCTGCTGATCGGCTACACCGTCACGGTCGCTGTCTCGGTCTCGGCCGGGGTGGCCGCCATGACCTCGATCATCCCCGAGCTGTTCGCCTGGAAGGTCTACATCAGCGTGGCGCTGGTGGCGCTGCTGATGCTCGGCAACCTGCGCGGCATCCGCGAGTCGGGCTCCATCTTCATGACGCCCACGTACCTGTACGTCGTCGTGATGCTCGTCGTCATCGCCATGGGCCTGGTGCAGGCGGCGACCGGCCAGCTCGCCCAGTTCGATGCGCCGCCCGAGTGGATCGCCGAGTGGAACGGCGTCGGCCAGGCGCTGGGGTTGCTGCTCATCCTGCGCGCCTTCTCGCAGGGTGCCGTGGCGCTGACCGGCGTGGAGGCGGTGTCCGACGGCGTGCCGGCCTTCAAGCCGCCGGAGTGGCAGAACGCGCGGACCACGCTGACCTGGGCGGCGGTCATCTTCGGCATCCTGTTCGTGGGGATCGCCTACCTGGGGACCGCCATCGGCATCGTGCCCGATCCGGACGAGGAGCAAACCGTGCTCAGCCTGCTCGTCCGCGAGATCGCCGGCTCGGGACCGCTGCTGATCCTGGCCCAGGTGGCGACGGCGCTGATCCTGGTGCTGGCCGCCAACACCTCCTTCGCCGACTTCCCGCGCCTCTCCTCATTCCTGGCGCGCGACGGCTTCCTGCCCCGCCAGTTCGCGTTCCGCGGCGAACGGCTGGCCTTCACCACCGGCATCATCGCGCTGGCCGGGATGGCCATCGGGCTGCTCATCATCTTCGACGCCAGCGTCAGCGGCCTGATCCCCCTCTACACGCTTGGCGTGTTCATTGCCTTCACGCTGTCGCAGTCGGGCATGTTCGCGCGCTGGTACCAGCGCCGAGAGTCGGGCTGGGTGCGTGGCCTGCTGATCAACGGCCTGGGCGCCGTCACCACGGGCGTGGTCATGCTGGTGGTCGGGGTCAGCAACTTCTTCAACGGATCGTGGCTGGTGATCGTGCTGGTCCCGATCCTGATGGTGTTCCTGTCGGGCATCCGCCGTCACTACCGCGGCCTGGATGACCGGCTGGCGCTCGAGCGCATCCCGGCCGGCAAGGAGGTCGCCGCCGAGCCGATCGTGATCGTGCCGGTGGCGCGCCTGGACCGCACTGCGCGCCAGGCGATCGCGTTCGCCAACTCGATCAGCAAAGACGCCACCGCCGTGCACATCACCAACAACCCGGAGTCGGCTGCCGAGCTGCGCGAGCGCTGGCCCGACTGGGCGGGATCGACGGAACTGGTGGTGGTCGAGTCGCCATATCGGGCCCTGGTCGGGCCGCTGCTGCGCTACCTGGATGCGCTGCAGGCGCAGGATCCCGGGCGCCCGGTGCTGGTGGTCCTGTCCGAGGTCGTCCCCCGCCACTGGTGGGAGAACCTGCTGCACAACCAGACGGCGTTGCGCCTCAAGTTGCGCCTCTTCACCCGGCCGAACACGATCGTGGCCGACGTTCCCTATCACCTGTCAGACCAGGAGAGCTCGCCGCCGTAACCGCCCGCGAATCTCCCTCGACGAGGCCGCCCGACCGTCCAGGGCTGCGTGCAACCGAGCACGACCACCGAGGGAGGTACCATGCGCACCCGCAAGCCGTCATTGCTTCTCCCGGCCGTCCTGGCCGCCACCGCCAGCCTGGTGCTGGTCACCGGCGCCCTGGCCGCGCCGATGGACTTCTCAGCCGACCTGGCCGATGCCGGCGAAGGTGAGCCCAATGGATCCGGCACCGCCGGCATCACCATCGATCCCGACACCGGCGAGGTCTGTTGGGACCTCAGCGTCGACGGCGTCGGGGCGGTGACCGCGTCGCACATCCATGTCGGCGCCGAGGGCGAGTCCGGGGACGTGGTCGTCCCGCTCGACGTCGCCGGCTTCGAGGGCACCAGCGAGGGCTGCGTGGACGCGTCCGATGCCGACCTGGATGCCATCATCGCCGACCCGGCCGGCTACTACGTGAACATCCACACCGAGGCCTACCCGGCCGGTGCGATCCGCGGCCAGTTGGTCGCCGGTCCGCCGGACACCGCCCTGGAGGCGCCGACCTCGTCGCCATGGGCGGCGCTGGGGCTCGTCCTGCTGGGACTGGCCGGCGTCCTGGGGGTGCGCGCCGCGCGGCGTCGCGCCTGACCTGATCCGGACGGCGCCAGGCACCGGCAAGCTCGCGTGCCCAACGAGGCGGAGGCCGTTCGCGGCCTCCGCCTCAGTCCTGCCGCCGCCCGGCTAGAACGTCACGAACTCGAGGACGTTGATCACGTAGATGCCGTACGCGTGGACGGCGATGCCGATGATCACCAGCACGCGCAGGAGCCAGTCCGGTCGGTCTCGATAGGCCAGGCCGAGCAGCAGCAGCAGGAGCGGCATCGCATCCAGGATGCGCCGATAGCCGAACTGCGCGAATCCCCATGATCCCCACATCAGGTCGGGGAGCATGACGAGCACGATCCCGAGCCACAGCCACGGCACGATCCGGCCGCGCGCCAGCACCGACAGGAAGAGGAACGGCGCGGTCAGCACGAGCGACGCGCCGGAGAACGACGGCATCAGGAACGGGGCGTCGGCGACGATCTGGAAGCCGTCGTAGAACATCACCTTCAGGTGGCGAGGGATGTAGCTCACCGATAGGAGTCCCTCGCTGAACCACGGCTCATCGGTGATCAGACCGGTCTCGCCCGACGGGATGTGGGCGTATCCGAAGTCGATCGGCGACCCAAAGCGGGCGACGTTGTAGACCGCCAGGAGCAGCGCCGGGACGGCAACCCCCGCTACCAGCCGCGGCTGCGCCGGGCCGATCCTCCAGCCGGCCCGCTGGGCGTAGATGGCCGCGACGGCCGGGAACGCCAACCCCGCCGGCAGGCGCGATCCGGCCGCCAACCCGAGCAGGAGCCCGGCGGCCAGCGGCGCCATGCCCCGGACCGCCAGGTTCAGCGCCCCGAGGCTGAACATCACCGCGCAGATCTCGGCGTAGTGATGCGGGCCGGCCATCCCCGCCACCCACCAGTGCGTGGTGAGCGCGAAGCCGACCGTCAGCCATCGGCGAGACGCCAGCGCCACACCCCAGCCGCGGAGCAGCCAGTAGACGAGGCCGACGTTGATGGCGCCGACGATGCTCGCGTAGATGTTGCCATCCAGCTCGTCCCACGGCCCGCCGGGGCCGGTGACCAGCGCGGCCGGCATGAGCGTGATGGCGGGGACCGGGGGCAGGGGCACGTACTGCCCGCCCGCCGCACGCGGGACCAGCTCGAGCCAGGGACGATCCTCGGCCAGGTGCAGCTGGCCCGACAGGAAGGCCTCGGCCAGCGGCGGCCACATGTCGCCGTGCACCGATGGGCCGGTAACCCAGTACACGACCAGGGCCATCGCGCCCAGGAGGAATGCCTCGAGGAGGGCCGATCGGCGATCGAGGTCCCAGCGCTCGTCGCTCATCTGGCCGCAGGATATTCGACGCTGCTCAGCGCCGGACGCTCATGCGGCGATGACGCCGACGGTGGAGGTGGCGCGCCCGGCAGGATTTGAACCCGCGACCTGATGGTCCGAAGCCACCCGCTCTGTCCACTGAGCTACGGGCGCGCGCTTCACGCTCAAAGAGAGGCGAATAGGGTGGGAGAAGGCTTGACTCTAGCACTGCGGACGGCGGTGCCGGGTGGGCCTCGACCGCGCCTTCAGGCCACGCGATCATCTGTCAATCGGCTTGGGCACCGGGCTCAGGTGGCAGCTGCCCGTGCCCTCGTCGATGACCTCCCCGGTGCCAGCTGAGACGAAGCGCCAGCCGTATTCTCCCGGGCGCAACGTCAACTCGAGCACCCCGTGATGATCACCACTCCAGATCTCGCTGTTCGCGGCCACCCGCTCGCGAGCCGTGAGGTTCGCGCCGCCGGTGCCAACGACGAATTGGCGGATGCCTCGTTCCGGGTCCGCCCGGCCGGTCGGGTCCATGGGCGCGAACCGTTCGTAGTCGTGGTCGTGGCCATTCAGGATCACGTCCGTCCCGGCCGCATACAGCACCTGCCACAGCGAATCGGTCCGCGGCTCGGCAGCGCCGTTGCCAGATGAAAACCGCGGGTGGTGCCAGTACGCGAGGGTGCAGTGCGACGGGTGCGCTGCCAGATCGGCCCGTAGCCACAGGATCTGAGGAGAGCGCTCGCGACAACCCCCGATGGCAGGGCACACCGAGTTGATCGCGATGATGTGCCACCAGCCGAGATCGAAGCTGTAATAGCCCTGTGATGGGTTTCCCGCCAACGAACCGAAGTAGGCGAAGTAGGCTGACGCGTCTCCCGAGCTGTAGTCGTGGTTGCCCGGCACGGGCCGGGTTCGGGCCTTGAGGTCGCCCCAGGCGGGATCGAAGCACCTCGTGTACTCACGAGCCGTTCCGTGTGGGTGCACGATGTCGCCGACCGCCAGAATCGGGCTCTGCGAGTCTCGAAGCAGGCCGGCCACGGCGGGGCCTGAACCGGGGCAGTCGGCAAGATCCCCGGCCGCGTAGAGCACCTGCGGCCGGCTGTCAGGGACCGGCGTCGGAAGCGGAGTGGGGGTTGGTTCCACGGAGGGCGACGCAAGAAGCGAAGGTCCAGCCGGGACGGGGTCGCTCGCAGTCGGTCCATCGGCCAGTGCCAGGCGCAGCGCCAGCTCGTCGCCCAGCGTGAGGATCACGATCGCGATCAGCAGGGACACCACGAGCGAGTGAGCTCGCACCCGGGAGCCCACGCCGGAGTTCGAATCGGGCGTGGACGAGGGATGTGCCGGATGCCGCGTCATCGTAGGCCGATGGTATTCGCACCTCGCTGACTCAATGCAAGTGGGCCGGGCCCGAGTTCCGCACGATCATCTCGCGAGCGGCCTGGCCGCCTATCGAATGAAGAACACCACCGCCAGGATCAGTAGCGCCAGAAGAACTTCGGCGTCGCGCTTTGTCACCCCCATGCTGGGCATACGGCGCAGAACGCGTGCCAGCCGGAGCCTATCGGTGACGATGTGCACCACGCAGCGCGCTCGCTGAGGCATGCCGTTTGCAATGAGCGTTGTCAGGGACATTGCGAGGGTAGGGAGGCCATGGCGCCCGATACGATTGCCGACTGGTCGAGTGCCGTGTGGCTGGCCGAGGGGACCGACTCCGGAGGCTATGTGTATACCCATCGCCACTGGAACGGGCGGGCAACGGCCTACGTGTACAGCACGGCCGATGGCACCTGGGCCAAATGCACCATGTGCAGCGCAATGCTCCCCGTACCCACGCGGCGACTCGGCCGCCGTCTCAAGGCGCGGACACGCGGCGGCGACGGAAGCGAGAACTAGCCGTACGCCGAGTCCCTAACGCGGGCCGCTGGCCTGGAGCCTGCGCCAGCCACCCTCACGGTTGTGGGCGATGATCTCGCGGAACATCGCCAACAGCGCCGACCGATTGATCCGGTCCCCTTCGTAGATCATGATCTGGCGCCCTGTCTTGGCCTCGTGCCCCCGCGTGATGATCCCGTGCGGATCGCTCACCAGCGGGTCGTACAGGAACACGTTGACGTGGTCCCTGGTGCCCTGCAGCGCGGCGATGTTGCCCTGCAGCACGAAGTACGGCTGCACGGTGCGCTTGATCGTCTCCTCCACCTCCGGGTCCGCCTCATGGAGCAGGCCGCGCACCTCGCGGCAGACGCGCTGCTGCCATTCCGGCAGCGCATCGATGTAGGCGTCGACGCCGGGATGCGTCGGGGTCGCCATCTTCACAGGGGCCAGAGCGCCAGGCCGGTGATCTCGTCGGGAACCCGTTCCAGCTCGACGTCCGCCATCTCGCGAATGGTCACCTCGCCCACGAAGACGGTGCATCCGGGCAGAAGGTGCCCGCCGACCGAGTCGCCATCCCGGTCGGCGAAGGCGGCGTGCGCGTGGAGGAACGGCTTGCCGTCGCGCATCGAGACGTTGCCGGTGAAGGCGGTGATCTCGCGGTGGAAGTCGCTGGACAGCTCGAGGTACCGCTGCTCGTCCTGCTCGTAGAAGCCGAACGCGGCGTGGCTCACGGCACCCACGACGCTGACCCAGGCCGTTCGGATCCCCTGCGCTTCGCAGAATCGCTCGATCTCCGCCAGCAGGTCGGTGCCGGTCGCCAGCCGGCCCACGAAGGCCCGTCCGGCATGCGCCTCCCAGAAGCGAGTCTCCACGTGCGCTGACCTCCTACTCGAAGTGCTTCAGGCTGTCGCTGATGGGCAGGCGCGCCGCGGTGCGCGCCGGGTAGATGCCGGCCACCGAGGCGACCCCGATCCCCAGCAGCACGACCGCTGCCAGCAGTCCCCAGGGAACGGCCACGCCACCGGCGAAGTCACCCGGCGCGGCCACCGTGATTGTGATCCAGGCCACCACTGCGCCGATGACGACCGCCGCCAGCCCGCCGACGGCGCCGATGATCCCCGCCTCGGTCACCACCATGGCCTGCACCTGTCCCACCGTCATGCCGTGCGAGCGCAGGATGGCGATCTCGCGGCCGCGCTCGAGCACGCCCACCGCCAGGGTGTTGACGATGCCAAGCCCGCCGATCACCACCGCCAGCACCGCCAGCACATCGAACAGCCCGATGAGCCGATCCAGCGAGCGGGCAAGGTCGCCGGCGAGCTGGGCTGCCGACAGGGACTCGGCCGCATAGAGCGCTGCCTTGCGCTCCACGGCGTCGCGGAACGTGTCAGGAGGCACGCCTGGGCGGGGCTGCAGGGCATACAGGCTGGCCTGGGTGATGCCGAAGGCCTCGCGCGCATCGGTCTGGCTCATCAGGATCGCGCCTTCCGTCGCCCGCGTCGGCAGCGAGTAGGCCA
>DATBME010000144.1:0-2740 GCA_036555005.1 Candidatus Limnocylindria bacterium
GAGCTGGCCCACGTGCGCCAGTGGAAGGCGCACGGCGCCGCCTTCCCGCTCGTCTACCTGGGCGCCTCGCTGCGGGCAGCGGCTCGCCGCGAGGGCTGGTACCGCGGCAACCGCTTCGAGGTCGAGGCCCGGCGCGTCGCCGGGCAGGGCTGAATCGGTCCTAGCGGAGCACCAGGCCGTAGCGCGTGACCACGGCGTCGCCCTCCACCCGAGTCACGCCGGCCAGCAGGTCCAGCGGCTGCAGGTAAGGCTGGACCTCTGAGGCGTACTCGGGCGGCAGCATCTCGCCGGCCTCGGCTTCCACCGTCTCGCGCAGCGTGGCCAGGTCCAGGAAGAAGCCGCCCGCGTTATTCGCGCCGCCGAAGCGGCCGATCGCCTCGGTGTAGCGCGGGTTATCGGCCAGCGACTCGCCCGGCGCGAGCTGCAGCGCGCGGCTGACGAATCGGTCCCCCACGCCGATGAACAGGTGCTCGCCGTCCATCGCGTACTGGATGACGGCCTCCTTCTCGCCCGCGTCGCTGCCGAAGGTGGGCGTCATGGTGGTGAAGCGGATGCTCGTCACCTCGACGCCGGCCACCGTCTCGGTCGTGACCTCCACCTCGGACGCCGGATCCATGGTGGCCAGGCTGAGGAGCGACTGCAGCTGCCGCAGGCGCTCGTCGGCGGCGTCGGCGTCAGTCACCTCCAGCACCAGGCCCACGTACGGCTGCTCGCCATCCCAGCCGGCCGCCACTGCCCCGCCGCCAATCCAGTCGAACAGCTCATCCAGCCGGCCGCCGAGCGCCGCCTCCATCTGCTCCAGCTGGTCGAGCTCGTCGCCCGCGTCGCCGCTCTCGAGCTGCGCGCGCAGGCGGGCCAGGCCCGCCGAGGCATTGGCGCCGACGTTCGGCGCGTCGGCGAAGAAGATCGCGTCGCCGGGCACGGATGCGGCCAAGGTGCGGGTCGCGTTGGCCGGCGCAGCGTCAGCGGGCAGGCTGGTGGCGCCGCTGACGACGATGGCGTCGTCTTCGAAGGAGAGGGCGGCAACCACCGTGTCCGGCACGGACGCGAGCTGCTCGTCCAGCAGGTCCCGCAGCTCGGTGTCGGCCTCGCCCAGCTGGTCGCTCATCGACCGCATCAGCGCGGCGACATTCATGGTCATCACGCCGGCCCGCTCGGCTGGCAGGCGGTCGACCAGGTCGCTCACCTCGCCGCCATCGGCCAGGCTGTCGCCGCTGCCGCGCTGGACCGCCAGCAGCGCCTCGACCGTGGCGCGGCTGGTTCCCAACACGAACTGGTCATCGGTGACGCCGTAGGCGAAGCCGGCGTGCATGTCAGATGCGCCGGTGGTGGGCGCCGTGTCGAGCGTCCAGACCGTCACGCCGCCGGCATCCGACGAGCTCCAGCTGCCACCGTCCGCCTCCACCGCCTCGCGCAGCGAATCGCCGAACGAGGAGGCAGCGGCGGCATCACTGACCGCCAGCAGCACACCAGTCGCCGGCGGCCGGCCGCTCTCCATGTCCAGCGGCTGGTCGAGCACCGCCACCGCCACCGTGCCCTCGAACCAGGGTGCGATGTCGTTCGAGTAGTCGAATGGCGCGTCCGACTTGACCAGGGCCGCGTCCAGCGTCCGGGCCAGCCCGTCGCCCATCGCCGCGTCGGGATCGGTCCCCGGGAAGCGCGCCAGGATGGCGCGCAGCGCATCCTGCTGGTTGGGCGGCAGCGACAGGTCAGCCTCCATGTACACCAGCGAACCGGCCGGCACGTAGCCGGCGGCCGGCGCCAGCGTCGAGGCGCGGGTCTGCATCATCGACAGCCCCAGCACGAGACCGATGGCTGCCGCCAGCACCGCCACTGCCGCGATCACGGCGACTTGCCGCCGGCTGACGGTTGGGGTGGGCTCGGGAGCCTTGGTGGGGACGACCGGCTCGGTGATCAATGCATGCCTCCGCTGCCGCCCCTTGGACGCACGAAGAGGGCGCGGCTGTTGCCAGCATAGGCAGTCCCCCAGCGGGCTGCCAGCGACCAAGGGTCCTGCCCGATGGTCACCCCTCGGCGCGGTGACCCTCCAGGCAGGTGCAACCGGCCGGCCCCACCATCGCCGCGTGTGGCGTGCCCGCTGGCAGCACGAATCCGTCGCCGGGGACCAACTCGACCGGCACGGCATCGGGCCCCACCAGGAAGGTGATCGAGCCAGCCGCGCACATCAGGAGCTTGGTGTAGCCATGCTCGTGGACCGCGTACCGGTCGCCGGGACCGTTGGACCAGGCGTACGGCTCGACACCCTCATCGCGCAACCTGGCCGCCACCGTCTCCGTGCTCGGCGCCTCGGTCCGATCCCAGGCGAGTGCGATGAGTGGCGGTGGCAGGTCGCCGCTCACCGGACGACCCCACCTTCGCCGGCGACGCGCTGCGCCAGGTAGACGGGGATGATCGAGAGCAGCAGCAGGACGAAGGCCACCACGTTGACGACGGGGACCTCCGCAGGCCGCTGGATGGCGGCCAGGATCCACATCGGGATGGTCTGCGTGCCCGGGCCGGCAGTGAAGTTGGTCACGATGATCTCGTCGAAGGACAGGGCGAAGGCCAGCAGGGCGCCGGACAGCAGGGCCGTGCTCATGGCCGGCATCGTCACGCGCCGGAAGGTCGACCACGTGTCCGCGCCGAGGTCGGCTGACGCCTCCTCCGGGCTGCGCGGCAGCCGGCGCAGGCGAGCGATGACGTTGTTGTAGGCGATGACCACGCAGAAGGTCGCGTGGCC
>DATBME010000081.1:0-15988 GCA_036555005.1 Candidatus Limnocylindria bacterium
GTGGCGCGCCAGGATGCCGGCGTCGTCAAGGGCCACGGCCAGGTTCAGCCCGGTCTGGCCGCCCAGGGTCGGCAGCAGGGCGTCCGGCCGGTGCTCCTCGATCACGCGCTCCAGGTAAGGGACCGATAAGGGACCGATAAGCACCGTTCCGCCAACATCGGGGTCGGTCATCACGGTGGCCGGGTTCGAGTTGACCAGGATCGTGTCCACGCCCTCGCCGCGCAGGGCGAGGCAGGCCTGCACCCCCGCATAGTCGAACTCGGCCGCCTGGCCGATGACGATCGGCCCGGAGCCGATCACCAGCACCCGGCGGGATACCGTCATGCGGACGCGGGAATGGCGCCGTCGGCGGCAAGGTCGAAGATGCGCTGCGCGTCGATGGGACCCGGAGCCCCCTCCGGGTGGAACTGGACCGAGGCGATCCGGCCGGAGGCGTGGGCCAGGCCCTCGACCGTGCCGTCGTTCAGGTCGCGGTGGCTGACCCGGTAGCCGGCGGCGGCCAGCTCGGGCGCGTCGAGGACGGCCACCTCGTGGTTGTGCGCGCCGATGTCGACGCGTCCCGTCGCGGTCTCGATGACCGCGTGGTTGCCGCCGTGATGGCCGACCGCCAGGCGCCATGTGGGGGCGCCCGCGGCCAGCGCCAGCAGCTGATGGCCGAGGCAGATCCCCAGGATGGGCGGGCCATCGGCCAGTGCCTGATCGACGAGCGCCGCCACGGTGGCGATCTGCGGCTCCATGCGTGCCGGGTCGCCAGGACCGGGCGACAGCACCACCAGGTCGGGCCCGTGCGCGGCCACGTCAGCGGCGGTGGCGTCGTGCGGCAGGACGGTGATCTCCAGGCCGCGCGCGGCGAGCGCCCGCAACAGGGAGCGCTTGACCCCGTAGTCGACCAGCACCGCTCGCGCCCGTCGACTGCCGGCCGCCGGGACCAGGTGCGGGGCGCGGGTCGAGACGGCGGCAACGTGGTCGACCGCTTCCCAGGGCGGGCTGTCGATCGCTGCCTTCACGGCGTCCCGCTCAGTGGCAGCGGCCTCGGCGGCCACCGTTGCCACTGCGGCCTCGCCGGGTTCTCCGCCGGCGCCATCCGGCACCGGTCGGATCACGGCGCGGCGGGCGGCGCCACGGCGCAGCGCCAGCGTCAGGGCCCGGGTGTCGACGCCCTCCAGGGCGGGGATGCCGGCGTCGACCAGCAGTTCCTCCAGCGAACCCCCGTCGCCATGGGGCGGGGTCACCAGCCGGGTCACGATCAGGGCACGGGCGTGGACGCGCTCGGACTCGAGCTCGGCCGGATCGATCCGGTAGTTGCCGGCCATCGGATGGGTCAGCACCACGATCTGCCCTTCGTACGAGGGGTCGGTCAGGATCTCGCCCCAGCCGGTGGCAGCCGTGGTGAAGATGAGGTCGCCCTCGGCGGCAACCGGGGCGCCACGCAGGCGGCCGCGCAGGATCGTCCCGTCGACGGTGGCAAGGACCCCTTGGAACGAAACGAACGCCGGCCGCTCATCGGCGGCTGGCGTCGCGGGCTCGCGGCTCAGGGTCTGCACATCGCTCCTTTCCGGTCTCGCAGGGCCGGACTTAAAGGACCGCGCGCAGTCTATCGCATGCCAATGCGGCGATGGCGGCTCGGCTAGCATCAAGCCGTGGAGAAGGACCGACTGGCCCTGCTGGACGACGAAGCCGCGCGTGCCAACCTCGCCCCCGCCGAGTTCGATCGGGCCTGGCTGACCGCTCACCTGGCGGAGGAGCGCCGCAAGGCCAGCCTGCTGGGCGAGATTCGGGAAGCGATCTTCGGGGCCCAGGACGGCCTCGTCAGCACCTTGGCGGCGGTGACGATCGCGGCCGGAGCCTTCTCCGACCAATTCCCGGTGCTGGTGGCTGGCATCGCGGTCGGCCTGGGCGGTGTGTTCAGCATGGCGGCCGGCGAGTACATGAGCAGCAAGAGCCAGCACGAGATCTTCGAGGCCCAGATCGTCGGCGAGCGCGAAGAGGTCCAGGAGCGCCCGGGCGAGGCCGAGGCCGAGATGGCCTACATGTTCGAGGAGGACGGGCTGCCGCCGGCGACGGCCGCCTCCATGGCCCGCAGCCTGGCCCAGCACCCATCGGTCCTGCTGAAGACGATGGTCGAGAAGGAGCTGGGCCTGACCCACCGCCTGGCCGAGGGCAGCCCGCTGCAGGGCGCGCTGATCATGGGCGCCGCCTTCGGGCTCGGCGCCACGGTACCGGTGATCCCCTACGTCTTCCTGCCGGTCGGGGTCGCGATCTGGACCAGCGTGATCGCGACGGCCGCGGTGCTGTTCGGCATCGGGGTGCTGAAGTCGCGCTGGACGCGCCGCAGCTGGCTGCGCTCGGGGGCCGAGATCCTGGCGCTGGGCGCGGTCGCCGGTATCGCCGGCTTCCTGTTCGGTGACCTCCTGCCCGGGCTGCTGGGGGTGCAGGCCACCGGCGCCTGACGCGTCAGGTGACGGTCAGCGTGCCCACCATCCCGTAGGCCTCGTGGCGGGGCAGGTGGCAGATGTACAGGATCGTGCCCGGCTCGTCGAAGATCAGCGTGGTGCGCATCGTCTCGAGCGGCTTCAGCGAGATCTCGTTCGGACGCGCGCCGTGATGGCCCTCGGTGCCGCTGCGGTGCCGCTCGTGGAAGGCGGCGTCGCCGATCAGCCACTCGTGCTCGATCGGGTCCTCGTTGACCAGCACGAAGGTGACCGGCACGCCATGCGGGACGGTGAGCTCAGTCTCCTCGAACTGCGAGTAATGGATGGTGATCTGCAGCGTGACCGGCTCCTGGCCCGCCACCCGGCCGCAGCCGGTGGCCACCGCGGCCACCAGGACCGCGAGCAGCGTCGTGGCGAGCAGCCGAGAGCCGGTCACGCTGACTCCCCTCACGCCCCGGCCAACGGCCGTCCGCCCGGGCCGGAGCGCGCCGCCACGGTGATCAGCCAGGCCGCGGCCAGCGGCAGGCTGAGCGCCAGCCCCAGCAGGATGACCCAGACCATGGTGCTGTTCGGCGGCACCGGCGCCGGGCCGAAGGGCGCAAAGCCTGCGTCCTCGAGCGATGGCGCCCCCATGCCGGACGCATCAATGGCCAGGTCGAATCGCAGGTCGGCGGCCTCGGCGTTGATGCCAACCTTCGTCAGCCACGCCTCCTCCGGCACCCACTTCATGCCCTTGTCCGAGCGCAGGTCAGCCAGCAGCTGCGGGCTGGCCGGCGCCGCGTGGTCCAGTGACAGGCCCGGCGTGCCCAGGATTCCGTTCGGATCCGGCAGCATCGCCGGCTGCTCATCGGTCAGCAGGAAGACATCGGCCTGCACGGTCTCGGCCGCGGTCCGGCCCAGGGCCAGGATGCGCAGCGGGACCCAGGGGTTGTCGGTCGGGATGGTGAGGTGCACCGGCGTCCCGTCGCCGACCGCCTGCCCACGCTCGCGCGCGGCATCGGCGTCGAAACGGGCGGCCATGAAGATCGGTGAGCGGTTGGCGTAGAAGTCCAGCACCTCGGGCGCGTCCGGCGGAAGCCGGAAGCCATGGTCGGCGGCCCACAGGCCCACCTCGTCGCCGCCGCCGCGCAGGATGGTGATCTCGAGCGCGTCGATCTTGGTCTCGAGCAGGACCTCCGCCGAACGAAGCTCCGCGCCAGCAGCAGCGAAAACCCCATCCGCCGCCTCGGGGACGGGCGTCGTCTCGAGAACCAGGCGCTGCAGGGTCCAGTCGCCGCCGCGCACGACGTCGGTCGGCACGCCGGGCAGCGGCACGATGCTGCCGAACTCGCCGTCACCGCCGGCGAACTCGAAGCTGGTGACGTAGTGCTCGACGCCGTCGTGGTAGCCGGCGAAGGTGGTGGTGCGCAGCAGGTTGACGGCGCCGTTCGGGCCGATCAGGCCTCCGCAGGCCAGCGCCGGCGTGGCGGTGAGCAGCAGCGCGGCCGTTGCCGCAACAAGGGTCAGCGGGCGTCGCATTGGACGGGGACCTCCCAGCTTTGGACCGATCGGTAGGCCGGTCCGCGTTAGCAGGCTGGACGAGGTTGGCGTCGGATTGGTTCCCGCCTCAGCCGTCCATGGCCTTGACGAGCGCACGCGGCGCCACGGCCCGGTAGCTCTCCTCGACCCAGGCGGTCAGCATCTCCGGCGGCGCGTCCGGCGGGGCGGTGACCGTGACCCAGTGACCGCGATCCAGGCCGTAGCCGGGCGTCTGCGTGAACGACAGCGACAGCGCCTCATCGTGCGAGTCCGGCAGCTTGACGGTGAAGCGCAGCGCTCCGTCAGCCGGCTGCTCCTCGCCGAAGAAGACGAAGACCTTCTTGCCGACCTTGGCCACCGACTCGCCCCACGGGTGGTCCTCCCACGCCTCCGGCAGGCCGAAGGCGAAGGCGCGGATCTCCTCGAACAGGCTCAATCAGGCTTCGCGGTAGATCTGGTCGTGGTCGCGCACGTGATCGGTCACGGCCAGCGCCACGTCGTCGCCGGGTCCGGCGCTCTCGACCTTGGCGTGCTCGACCTCCATCGACTCGACGGTCTGCTCGACGTCGCTGGTGTGACCCACGATGTGGATCCGGTCGCCCACGCGCAGGGTGTCGGTGAGCGTGACCGCGGCGACCTTGAGGTGGCTGAAGTAATGGGCGACCGTGCCGATGGCGGTGGCGGGATCGTGCCCCTCGGACATGAGACGGCTCCGATGCGTCGTTGGATGTCGAGCGTGCGTCGCCGGCGAGCCAACGTCAAGATGGCGCGTCGGCGGCTCCATGCCAGGGACGCGGATCGGTGCGCAGCAGCGAGTAGATGACCACGTCCTGGTTGCGCCCGGCGTTGAAGAAGGCGCCGCGCGCGGTCCCCTCCAGCTGGAAGCCGCACTTCTCAGCGATGCGCCGGGAGGCGGCGTTCTCCGGGACGATCACCAGGTGGATGCGATGCAGCTTCTTGTTGTCGAACAGGTAGTCGACAGTGAGCTGCACGGCCTCGGTGGTGAAACCGCGCCCGGCGAACCGCTCGTCATAGAGCTGGTAGGACAGCTCGAAGGCGTCCCAGTAGTTGATCGGCTTGAAGAACTCGATGTGGCCCGCGATCTCTCCTTCCGGCGAGATGATCAGCAGGAAGCCCTCCTCCTTCTGCCAGAAGCCGTGCTCCGCGAAGTCGCGGCGGAACTGGGGCTCCGACATGACACCCAGCGGGAAGAAGCTGCCGCGATTGCGGATGTCGACGTGGGCGGCGTACACGGCGTCGAGATCGGCCTCGCGGACCGGGCGGAGCGTGATTTGCTGGCCGTGGAGCATCCTTATCCCTCCGTCGCGGAGGGTGCATCGGCCGATGGCCGCAGGTCAAGGGAACCGCCTGGCATTGAGCGGCGTCAGGAGTGCACCGATGGCTCGACTTCGGCCGCTCTTTGTCGTCCCGATCGCCGCGCTCGCCTTGGCGGCCTGCTCCACCGCGGCTGCGCCGAGCTCCGACGCCCCGGTCAGCCTCCCGCCTAGCCAGGCATCCCCGACGCCGAGCGCCTCGGACCCCGCGACGGGTGCAATCGTCACCCTCCGTACGACGGGCGGCGAGGAGTACCGCATCCTGCTGACCGATCCGCAGGAGATCACCACCGCGGAAGAGCTGGCGGCCGGCGACCGCGACCCGCTGATTCCGGTCGGAACCGTCGTTCGGACCGGTGACGGCGGCGTGAACACCGGCTACGACTGGCACATCGACCCGGCCTCCTTCGAATGGGCCGAGATGACGATGGAGCTGTGCGACGGGCGGCCGTCTTACGTCGAGGACGGCACGCTCAGCGGCAACATCTTCTGCCCCTGGTCCGCTGAGGTGGTCAGCGTCGAAGCGGCTGAGTGATCAGCGGAACATGCGCTGCTGCTTGGCCAGCGGCAGCCGCGTCTGACGCGCCGCTTCGTTGACCACCGCGTCGACCGGATGGAGGCGGCGGGCGACCACGTTCAGCACCTCGCCCTCGACCTGCAGCGTGCCGTCGATCACCAGCAGCGGGTGCCGGTGCAGCACCGCCCGGTTGGCCTGGTAGATCTCCGGCCGCACCGTCACGTTGATCATGCCGGTCTCGTCCTCCAGCGCGATGAACACGAAGTTCTTGGCGGTCATCGGGTGCTGGACCGATACCGCCAGCCCGGCCAGCCGCACCATCGAGCGGTCGCGCCTCTTCCCGGCCTCCGCCACCGGGATCACGCCGCGGGCCGCCAGCCGCTCGCGGAACAGCTCGACGGCGTGGGCCGTGGGCGCCATGGCCAGCTCTCGGTACTCGGCGGCCACCTTCTCGGCGAAGGTCATCGGCGGCAGTGAGGCGCCCAGCGCGCGCTGGGCGTCATCGGTCAGGCCCAGGGCGGGACGCGCCGGGTTGGCATCCTCCATGGTCGTGCGCAGCTGCCAGAGCAGCTCGCGGCGGGGCGCATCGGTCCAGTCAAAGGCACCGATGGCGATCAGCCGCTCGACCACCTGTTCGCCCAGCCCCGTGCGTGCCACGAAGTCGCGCACGCTGGTATAGGGACCGATGGCCCGCTCGCGTTCCAGCGTCTCGCGCGCGCTTTCGTCGATGCCCTTCACCTGGCGCATTCCCAACCGCAGGGCCCAGTTTTGTCCGTCGGGCAGCGGGCGGGTGTCGTGCTCCCAGGCCGACTGGTTGACGTCCACCGACAGCACCTTGATTCCATGGCGCTTGGCGTCGCCCAGCACCACCGCCGGCGAGTAGAAGCCCATTGGCTGGTTGTTCAGCACCCCGGCGTAGTAGTGGGTCGGGTAGTACTGCCGCAGCCAGGCGGTGTCGTAGGTGATCTTGGCAAAGGCCGCCGCGTGGGCGCGGGCGAAGCCGAACTCGGCGAAGGCACTGCAGCGGCGGAAGAGCTCGTCGGCGTCGGGCTCGGTCAGGCCGGTGCGCATGGCCCCGCCCACGAACTTGCCGCGCTCAGCCTGCATCTTCTGGTGGGACCGATGGGAGCCCATCGCCTTGCGGAAGATGTCGGCCTCCAGCGCGGAGTAGCCGCACACCTCGATGGCGACCTGCATCACCTGCTCCTGGTACAGGATCACGCCCAGCGTGTCGGACAGGATCGGCTCCAGGCTGGGGTGGAGGTAGGTGACGGGTTCCTGGCCGGCGCGCCTTCGGAGGTATGGATGGACCGCGTTGCCCTGCACCGGGCCGGGCCGGATGATCGCCACCTGGACCACCAGGTCCTCGAAGCGCTCCGGCCGCGCCTTGGGCAGCGCCTGCATCTGGGCCCGGCTCTCGACCTGGAACATGCCCACCGTGTCGGCGGCCGAGATGGTGCGGAACACCTCCGGGTCGTCGTGGGGGAGGGCGTCGAGGTCGATCCTGCGTCCCGTGTCGCGCTCTATCCGGTCCAGGCACTCGCTGACCACGCCCAGGGTCCGGAGCGAGAGCAGGTCGATCTTGACCAGGCCCAGCGCCTCGATGTCCTCCTTGTCGTACTGGGACACCACCCGGCCGGGCATGGTGGCGCGCTCGATCGGGACGAGGTCGATCAGCGGGGTGCGGGTGACCAGCATGCCGCCGACGTGGATCCCCAGGTGGCGGGGAAAGCCGTCGATCTCGCCGCACAGGGTGAGCAGCCACTGCCACCGGTTGCGCGGGGTGGCGTGGATGCGCCACGGCTGATCTGGATCGGCCGCGTCGGCCGTATCGGCCACATATGCCTCAGCTGTCATAGAAACGACCGATTCGGCCGAATTCCCGCTGCCTTTATGACCGCCTGTGATATTCAGGGAGGGTTCTGAGGAAAACCCGTCGTTCCTATGACTAGATGGGTCATATGTTGGGGCCTGCTTTGGCTCCTCCGGCAGGACGCTGGGCCGCCGCCGCTCCTCGATGGGCATGCCCGACTCCGGGTCCACCCGCACCACGCTGGGCCGATCACCAGACGCGCCGGGCGTGCCGTTGTCGCGCGGCTCGGGGACGGCCAGCTCCTCCGCAGCCGGATTCGCGCGCAGGCCGCCCGGACCGTAGCGTTTCTGCTCCCAGCCCTCGTGCTTGACCGATACCACCGACTGGTCGAGCACCCGCGGCCTCCGCGGCGGCACCCAGCCGGACTCGCTGTACGGCCGCCCGTCGTGGTCGCCCGATGCATCTCGGGCGCGCGCCTCGGCACTGGCCAGGTCGGCGCGCAGCGGCAGCGGAGCCGGGGCCAGCACCGGGCGAGGACGGTGGTTCCATGAGGAATCGGACTCGCGGGCGACGATCGCGCCACCGTCGGTCCGGCGCCCGTCGCGGTTGGACGGGACCGCCTCCGTCGCCATGTCCACGCCGATCTCGTCGAACAGCCAGCCGAAGCTGCCGTCCAGCGCCAGGTCGCGGGCCACGTCGCTGGCGTCGCGGGTGTCGAGCGCCTTGGCCACCCGGTCGCCGGCTTCCAGCGGGAAGCCCAGCGCCTTGGCGACCTCGCGCACGGCGGAGCGGGCGCGGTAGGTGATGATGGTGCAGACCATGGCCGAGTGGTCCTCGCCGTAGCGGTCGTAGAGGTACTGGATCACCTCTTCGCGGCGGTTGACGTCGAAGTCGATGTCGATGTCCGGCAGCGTCCGCGCCTCGTTGATGAAGCGCTCGAACAGGAGCTTGTGCTCGATCGGGTCGACCTTGGTGATGCCCAGGCAGTAGGCCACGATCGAGTCGCCGGCGCTTCCCCTCCCCTGCCCGATGATCCCGCGCTTGCGCGCGAACTCCATCAGGTCCCAGACGATCAGGAAAAACTCCGCCAGGTTGGTGCGCTCGATGATGTCCAGCTCGTGCGCCAGCTGCTTGACCGCCTGCGTGGTAATGGGCCGATAACGCCGCCGTAAGCCCTCGTGCGCAAGCTGGTACAGGTATGAGAACGGCGTCTCGCCCTCGGGGACCGTGAAGCCCGGGAACCGATAGCGCTCGAAGTCCAGGTCCAGCCGGCACGACCGGCCGATGGCCGCGGCCCGCGCCAGGCCGTCCGCCCAGGCGCGCTGGCTGCGCTCGTCCGGCAGCCCGGCGCCGATGCGCGCGAGCTCGGCCCCCGATTTGAGCCGGTACTCGGCGTTGGGGAGGAGCAGCTCGCGCGCCTCGTCCAGGGTGGCGCCGTGGCGGATGCAGACCAGCACGTCCTGCAGCCGGTGGCCACCCGGATCGGCGTAGTGCACCTCGTTGGTCACCACCGTGGGCAGGCCTGCGCGCTCCGCCAGCTCGGCCAGCTGCGCCACCAACCAGTCATCGTCAGGCTGCAGGTGGTGGCTCAGCTCGACCGCGAAGTCGCCATCCGGGAAGTTGCCGGCCCAGGCCTGCGCGGCGGCCAGGGCTGCCTCGGGCTCGCCGGCCAGCAGCCGCTCCGGCACCTCGCCGCTGCGGCAGCCGGAAAGGCCGATAAGGTGCCCGCGCGCCTCGTCAAGGGCCGCCTCCACCAGGGCTCGCTCGAAGACGGGGAACTGCTTCTCCCCCGCCAGGTGGCCGCGGGAGGCAAGCCGTGACAGGGCCGCGTAGCCCGGGCCGTCGCGCGCCAGCAGGACAAGGTGGTCGCCGGGCATGGGTCCGGCGTGGTACTCGCCCGGCCAGCCACGGCTGGCCCTCTCGCCGCGCAGCGGGTCGTTCAGCTTGCGCCCGCGGCGCGCCAGGCGCAGCGAGCCCTCGTCGGCGGGGATCGCCAGCTCCAGCCCCACGATGGCGGACACCGGCGAGAGGCCGGCGTCACGGGCCACCGCGGTGCGGGTCTGGGCCGCTGCCTTCCAGAGTCGAACCGCGGCGTACAGGCCGGCATGGTCGGTGATGGCCAGTGACGGCATGCCCAGCACCGCCGCCCGCCCGATCAGCTCCTCCGGGTGGCTGGCGCCGTCCAGGAAGCTGAAGTTCGAATGGGCGTGGAGCTCGCAGTACTCATCAAGCATCGGGGACAGACACAATAGAACGTCTGTTCGACTCTGCCAAGCCCGCACGCCAGGTCTTGACGGTGGGCCTGAGCCAGCGTTATCTTGTGTGGCATGGTACTGGGTGAGACACGAAACCCGCTGACGGAGCTGCGGCGTGGCGTGCTCGAGTACTGCGTGCTGGCCGTGGTGCGTGACGACGAGTCCTACGCCTTCGACATCGTTCGCGAGTTGGCCAACGCCGGCGAGCTGGTCACCAGCGAGGGCACCATCTATCCCCTGCTCTCACGACTCCGTCGCGACCGGCTGGTCACGACCACCTGGCGCGAGTCCGAGGCTGGACCACCGCGCCGCTACTACCGCATCACCGACCACGGTCGGCGGGCGCTGGATGGATTCACCCGCGACTGGGCCCGATTCCGCGATGCCGTGGACGCCATCCTGGCGGCCGCTTGAGGTGACGACAGATGGAGGCTGAAGCCCTGGTCAGCGAGTACATGGGCCGGCTGGAGGCGGCCGCGCAGCCGTTGCCCGCCGAGCGTCGCGGCGAGCTGATCAGCGAAGTCCAGGATCACATCGAGTCGGCACTGGTCGAGGCTGGGGCGCGCGACGAGGTCACCGCGCGCAACGTGCTGGAGCGCCTGGGCGAGCCGGAGGAGATCGTCGCCGCCGAGACCGGTGACGGCAACCGCTCGGCCACCACCCCGCCGCCGCCCACGCCGGAGCGGGCCTCGGGCTGGGGATCGGTCGAACTGGGGGCGATTCTGTTCCTCAGCGTGGGCGCCGTGTTCCTGCCGGTGGTCGGCCCGCTCATCGGTCTCGTCCTCGTCTGGATGTCCCGAGCCTGGACAACCCGCCAGAAGTGGGTCGCCACCATCATCGCGGTGGTCCTGCTGGTGGTGCCGGTCGCGCTGCTGCTTGGCGTGAGTGCCGGAGCGGGCAGTAGCGGCGTGAGCAGCTGAGGAAGCGGTAGGTCATTCGACTCTCTGGGATCTTCATCCTGCTGATCCCGCTGGCTGGCTTCGCGGCGGCGATCTACCTGGTCCTCGCCCACGGCGTGACTGAGCCGAGAGGTTCGCGACAGAGGGCTGACACGATCCCCTCTACCATGGCCGTATGGGACAGACGACACGGATTTCGACTCCGGACGGCGGCTGGGATGCCTACCTGGCATTGCCCACCACACCCCCTGGCCCGCCCGTGCTGGCGCTGCACGCCTGGTGGGGCCTGAACGCCATGTTCCGCGGCCTGGCCGACCGGCTGGCTGGTGACGGCTTCACCGTCCTAGCGCCGGATCTCTTCGACGGCCGCGTGCTCGCCACCATCGAGGAGGCGGAGTCGTTCGGGCAGAACGAGCTGGACGAGGAGGCAAATGCCGAACGGCTGCTCGGCCGGGCGTCCGGTGCGCTGGACCATCTGCTGCAGCTGCCGGAGACGCGCGGCGATCGAGCGGCCGTGCTGGGCATCAGCTTCGGCGGCGTCTACGCGCGCTGGCTGGCCAAGATGCGTCCAGAAGTCACCGGCGTGGTGACCTACTACGGCGGCGGCTGGGATCCACCGGTCGAGCAGCCGGGACCGCCGACCGCTTGGCTAAGCCACTGGGCGGAGAACGACGAGTACGAGGAGGCGCCTTCCGAGCCACCGGAGGCCGCCAATCCGCGGTCGGCCTCTCACGTCTACCCGGACACGAAGCACTGGTTCGCCGAGCCGGATCGCCCGGAGTTCGTGGAGGCCGCCAGCGAGCTCGCCTACGCTCGGACGGTGGAGTTCCTGCGCTCGGTCCTCGGCTGACCGGGTGCTGATGCAGGTCGACTACCCGATTCTCGACACGCCGCGGCTACGGCTGCGGCCGTTCACCGCCGACGACGTCGCCCCGCTTCACGCGCTCATGCAGGACCCCGACGTCGTGCGCTACGTCGGTGATCGGCGGGTACCCACGCTGCAAGAGACGTGGCGCGCCGTCGCCGGCTGGATCGGCCACTGGGCGCTGCGCGGCTACGGCATGTGGGCCGTCGAGGAGCGCGTCAGCGGCGCGGTGATCGGGCGGGCCGGCCTCATCAACCCGGCCGACTGGCCGGGTCCGGAGGTCGGCTACCTCCTCGGCCGCGACTGGTGGGGGCGCGGCTACGCGACCGAAGCGGCGCGGGCGGCGATGGACTGGGGCTTTGCCACCATCGGCTTCGATCGGCTGATCAGCCTCATCGATCCGGCCAACACGGCCTCCATCGCCGTCGCCGAGCGGCTGGGCGAGACACTGGACGGCGAGACCGATCTGTGGGGCAACCGCGTGCTGATCTACGCCGTCTCGCGCGAGCGGTGGATGGAGGCCGCCGAGCAGCGGAGCGTGGGCGCGCCGGACTAGGCGGACGCGAGCGCCTCGAGCACCGCCAGGCTCTCGGTGGTGCCGTCGTCGGCCAGCGGGATGACGGCCACGTGATCGGCGCCCGCTGCCACCAGCTCCGCGATGCGTGCGTGGAGCAGCTCCGCGTCGCCCCACGCCACCATGGCGTCGACCAGTCGATCGCTGCCTGGCTTCTCCCAGTCGGAGGCGTCGAAGCCCTGCAACGACCACAGTTCCTGGTATGTCGGCGTGCGCAGGTACGGCGCCAGGTAGCCGCGCGCTGCCTGTCGAGCCATGGCGGCATCGGTCCCCAACACCGCCGGCATGCTCACCGCCAGCAGTGGATGGCGGCCGGGCGCCGCCGCGTCCAGCACCGAACGGGTCCAGGCCACCCGCTCCGGCGTGACCAGGTAGGGGAAGGCGCCGTTCGCTTCGGTGGCCGCCAGGGCCAGCATCCGCTCGCGCAGGGCGGCCAGCAGCAGCGGCGGCTCCGTCCCGCCCTCGGCCATCGGTCCCTTGTAGACCGCGGCCCGATACGCCGCCAGGTACTCGCGCATGCGGGTCAGCGGGCGGTTGAAGGTGTGGCCGCGCAGCCGCTGGGCCAGGTGCGGATGCGACACGCCCAGCCCGAGCACGAAGCGCCCGCCGCTCGCCTCCTGCAGGGTCATGGCGGCCATGCGCGTGGTCTGCGCGTCGTGGCCCCAGATCGAGACGATGCTCGTGCCGAGCAGCAACGAGGTGGTCCCGCCAGCCAGCAGCCCCAGCAGGGTGAAGGGCTCGCGACCTACCGTCTCGGGCACCCAAAGCGTGCCGAAGCCAAGGTCCTCGACGCGGGCCGCGTAGTCCGTGAGCGCCGCCGCGGGCAAGGAGTCCAGATGGCCCCAGACCCCCAGGCGGCCGAGGTTCACGGCAGAGGTGCTCATGCCCCGATTCCTCGCGGCGGACCGCCGAGTTCCTGTCGGACACCAGCTTCAGTAGTGGTACGTCGGACAGCGGCTCCGGAACTCTCGATAAATCTATGTCGCGAACCTCGATATGGAGTCGATTCCGGGCGTACCACCACTCCGGTTGGTGAGCGACCGGGATCGGGCCCATGACCGTTCACGCCGCGTCGCCGGCGAAGCGATAGCGCAGGAACAGCTCGTCGCCGGAGCGATGCGCGCTGACGAGCGTCCCGACGCGCGGCGGATGCGGCTCCCGCAGCGAGGCCACGATCTGCCGTCCGTCGGCGGCAACCAGCCGCGGGCCTACGGTCCAGTACAGCTCGTCGAGGGCATCGGCGGCCAGGAACGACGAGTTCACGGTCGGCCCGCCCTCGACCAGCAGCCTGCGCACCCCACGCTCGGCCAGCCGCTGGAGCAGCCAGCCCGGCTCGGGATGGGGCGTCGGCGCGGTCCAGACCTGCACCCCGGCCAGCTCTGCGGCCCCGGCGTGCGGGCTGTCCGAACCCACCACCACCGCCCGCGGCTGCTCCGGATGGGCGAAGAAGCGCCGATCGGCCGGCAGCGCCGACGACCCGCCGATGATCACCGCCAACGGCTGGGCGGGCATGCCGAGCTCGACTCGCCGCTGCGCCAGGTCATCCGGCAGCCAGGAGTAGAAGTCATCCGCGCGCAGGGTGCCGGCCCCGCTGGCCACTGCGTCGTAGGCGACCCGGTACAGGCGCATCAGGCGCCGATCCTCGCGCGAGCCGAGGCCCTCGGCCAGGCCATCCAGCTGGGCGCGACCGTCGACGCTGCTGATCATGTTGATGCCGACCAGCGGCCGATCGGCCGGCGGATCGGGCAGGGCGAGGTCGCTGAACGCCTCGTCCAGCGGCAACGCGGCGCGTGGGTCCGGCCACAGCCGGTCGACCAGCGGCGGATCGGCCATCGGGTCCGATGGTAGGGGTCAGGCGGTCTCGACGTACTCTGCCAGGCCGCCGACTTCGTCGGCTGCGACCTGGACCCGCACCTCCGACGGCGTGAGGCTGGTCACCTGGTCGGCCGGGATGACGCGCACCGCGCCGCCCTCGGCCGGGTCCAGGGCAATCCCGTGGAAGATCCCCTCCGCCTCGGTCCCCAGCATGGCATCCACCTTCCCGATGCGGACCCCCTCGCGGCTGGTGACCGGCGTGCCGGGTTCGATGAAGCTCCAGGCCACCGGGTCGTCCGGGCCGGGCATGTCCAGCTCGCTGGCGTGGGGCTCGTCGGGGGCGGTGTCGTCGGCGCGATCACCGGGCGGCAGGCGGTCAAGCTGGGGCTCGGTCCCGCCCTTCAGGCCCGGATCATCGATGGCGCCGGGGTTGCGCTGCCAATCGCTCATGCCCGCTTTCTCTTGCACGGCCGGTGCCACGTCCGCGAGGGCCCGGTGCCGCGCCGGCGGCACGCCGCGACGGCCCCAGGGATCCGCGGGCAACGGCTCAGAGGACGAAAGGCGGCGAGAAGCCCATGAAGCGATCGAATCGGCCGAATGGGCGGTTTGACATCAGGAAGGTCAGGAAGGTGTCCATCTTGAAGTGGCGCCCGAGCAGGTGCCGCATGGCGACCTCGTTGACCATCGGCGCTTCGAGCGCGATCTCGCCGATCTCGAGCTCGGCGGCACGCCGCTCGACATGATCCAGGATGGCCGGCAGGTGCTCGGGCTCCGTAGCGGCCACCGGACCGATGGCGCCGCGCGGGCCCAGGAAGGCTGACCCGATGATCTCGCCGCCGTGGCGGTAGAGGTAGCCCTCACGATTGTCGAGCAGCCAGCGGAACTCCTCGCCGCGATCGAACTCGAGCGCCGAGCGCTCGAGCGCGGCCAGGGCGCCGATGTCGTCGGCCGTGGCCGCGACCGGCTCGAGCCCGTTGCTCAGTGCCTTGCCGGCGGCGACCCCAGGCTTGGCGGTCATGCCGGCGATCGGGAAGCGCGCGACCGTGCCGGCCTGGTAGTAACGCGCCTGGGCGCGCACGTCGGTGGTGGCGATGATGACCCGCACGTCGCCTCGTCCCGGGGGGAAGGCCTTGTCCAGCAGCGCGCGGCCGACCCCGGCCGACTGGTTGTCGGGCAGGACGAAGAACTCGGACAGCTCGAACATGCCGCCGCGCTCCAGGGAGCGGGCGTAGCCGATGACCTTGCCTGACTCATCGTCCTCGGCCACCCACCACTCGGCGGCATGCGCCGCCAGGAAGTCGAGGAAGGCCGTCTGGTTGCCCCACACCTCCTCCGGATCGGGATCCCATGGTGCGCCCTGGCGGGCGGACAGCTCGCGCACGGCCGGGATGAAGACGTCGAAGCTCGGGCGTTTGTCGTCGGGCGTGGCCGGGCGCACGCGGAAGCTGGATGGCATCGGCACGGAGCCTAGCAGGCAGCCGGGCCGATGAGGTGTCGGCCATGAGTCAGTCGAAGATGCGCTCCAGGTGCCAGGTGCCACGGATCTCGTCCAGGTAGACGGTGCAGAGCAGCCCGTCCCGGGTCACCAGCTTGAAGTAGGCGCGCGCCACCGGGGTGCGCCACCAGTCGTCGTCCAGCCGCCATCGGTTGCAGATGCCCACCTCGCCGTGGGCGGTGCCGTCCATGCGCAGGCGTCGCGGGATGCCGTCGGCATCGGTCTCCACCTGGACCAACGGGTGGCCCTCGACCAGGCGGGTCATGACGCGGACGGACCGATGTCGACCAGGCGCGTCCGCCGCTCGGCCAGCGACGCGGTCGGCCGGTCCTGCACGGCCCGCCACAGGCGACCGTTCCCAAACCGCGCAGCCAGCCGCTCCAGCGACCAGCGCAGCTCCTCCCAGCGTGCCGCCTGCGCCTCGAAGGCCGGCAGCTGGCGGCTGGCCGGATCGGCCAGGCGATCGAAGAC
>DATBME010000015.1:0-19391 GCA_036555005.1 Candidatus Limnocylindria bacterium
CGTCCTGCCGGGCCATGGTCCGGAGACGACCGTCGGGCGCGAGCGACCCTGGATGGAGCGCATCGCCGCAGCCGGACGGCTCCTCATCCCCGGCTGATCGGGCAGCCTCCCGATGCGCGGCTACGATGAGGACGACCAAGCGAGGAGGAACGGCGCATGGCGAAGCTGAGGATCACCAGGCTCGGGCACGGCGGCGTGCTGTATCGGTCCCCGCAGGACAAGTGGGTCTGGATCGACCGCTGGAGCACGTCCCCCGACTACGCTGACGAGTTCCGCACGCCGCAGCAGGTCGACGTCATCGCCCCGACACACGGACACTTCGACCACATCGGTGACGACGGCGCGGACGTGCTCGAGCTGGCGAGCGTCGGCGGCCAGCTCATCGGCTCGCACGAGATGAGCATCTTCTTCATCGGCAAGGGCGTCGAAGGCGCGGTGGGCATGAACAAGGGCGGGACCTTCGAGGCGGCCGGCATCCGCTTCACCATGGTCCACGCCGAGCACTCGGGCGCGGTCACGCTGACCGGCGGCGGCCCGACCAGCCGCGAGGTCGGCTGCTGGGGCTGGGTCATCCACTTCGAGGACGGGACCTGCGTCTATCACACCGGCGACACGGACCTGTTCGGCGACATGGCGCTGGTGCGCGAGCGCTGGACGCCGTCGATCGCCATCATGCCCATCGGGGGGCACTACACCATGGGCCCGGCGGACGCCGCGCGGGCGGTTGACCTGATCGGTGCCCAGACCGTGATCCCTGTGCACTACGGCACGTTCCCCATCCTGGCCGGCACGCCCGACGCGCTGGCCGCCGAGACATCGGCTCACGTGGTTGCGCTGGAGCCGGGAGAGACTTGGGAGGCCTGACATGTCACTGATCCTTTCGATCCTGGCGGGGCTGCTGGGCAGCCTGTTCGGCTCGGCGGCACGCGCCGGCACGGCGATGGCTCGCGCCCGGCTGGAGGGCGAAGAAGCGCCCGACATGCTGAACATCAACGGCTCGCCGGTGGCCGGCGTGGTCGGCGGCGTGGTGGGCAGCGTGCTCGGCGTCCGAACAGCCTTCTGGCTGGGCGCCGTGCTCGGCGCCGCCGGCATGGATCGCTTCGACGCCTACCTGCTGCGACGGGTGGGGATCGACATCGACGCACTGGTCGCCAAGGCGACCGAGGCGGCGCGTGCCGCACAGTCAGCTGCCGCCGAGGCTGCCGACGCTGCAGAGCAGCGCGCCGTCGAGATGGCTGACTCGGCCGAGGACGCCGCCGAGGACGCCGGCGCCAAGGTCAAGTCGGCTGCGGAGGAGGCCGCCGGGGAGGCCGGCTAGGCGACGGTGGCCGCCAGGCAGGCGACGCTGCGCATCTACCTGGAGCGTGGCGCGAAGCGGACCTTCGCGGGCGCGCTGGACTGGCCGGGCTGGAGCCGCTCCGGCAAGGACCAGGAGCTGGCCGTCGAGGCGCTGCTGGCCTACGCGCCGCGCTACGCCCGCGCCCTGAAGCGGGCGGGGCTGAATGAGGCGCCGCCAGGCACGGAGGCGACGGTCGAGATCGTGCAGCGGATGGCCGGTGGCAGCGGGACCGACTTCGGGGTGCCCAGCGACGCGCCCAAGCATGATGCGCAGCCGCTGAAGGGGCGAGAGCTGTCACGTCAGCGCGCATTGCTCGAGGCCGCCTGGCAGGCGTTCGACGATGCCGCCGTGGCGGCGCGGGGCAAGACCCTGAGCGTCGGACCGCGCGGCGGCGGGCGCACCCTCGCCAAGATGACCGGCCACGTCCTGGAGGCGGAGGTCGCCTACCTCGGCCAGCTGGGCAGCAAGCCGCCGACCGGCGCCGGGGACGAGATGGCGGCGGTGCGCCAGGCCGCGCTGGCTGCCCTGGACGCCGTGGCCAACGGCGCCCCGCTGGACCGCCCGCGCAACACCAAGCGTCCGTGGAGTCCGCGCTACTTCATCCGCCGCTCGGCGTGGCACGCCCTGGACCACGCCTGGGAGCTCGAGGATCGGACCCCGCGCTGACTGGCCGGCGTCAGACGCCGGGCCGCACCAGCGCCTCGACCAGGATGTGCCACACCAGCACTGACCCCAGGCCGATGGCGACCAGCCCGATCACCATGTTCAGCGCCAGCGCGCGCACGGTGACCACCGCCTGCAGCGTGCCCTCACGACGCTCCCAGCCCAGCTGGAGCAGGGGCGCGACGGCGGCCACCAGGGCCAGCACCGGCGCCACGACCAGGAAGAGGTCGAGCGCACCGACGCTGGTGACCGCCGATTGGATGGGCGCCGCCACGTCGCGCACGGCGGTGAGGCCGAGCTCGTACGAGAGCAGCGAGGCGACCACGAACAGGAATGTGGGAAGGAGGATGAGCGCGGCGGCCACGGCGAAGGCCGTCGGGTGGCGCCACGCGGGGCGAATGGTCATGACCGCGTCTCCTTGCAGGGCGCGGCGGGCCGCGCTTACGCGAAGCGCGAGACCGGTCGACACCAGGTCGAGCGCCACGCGCGGGGTGAGTGGAAGATCGCCGACCAGGTCCAGCAGCTCGTCGCCGTAGCGCCGGCGCCAGGCGCCGGGATAGCTGACCAGCAGGATCCGGGCGAGCCGGTCGCGGGACGCGCTCATGCGCCCACCCGCTGCAGGCCGGTGCGCACCGCCCGGTCGAGGCCGCTCAGCCGGCTGGCCAGCACGCGGCGTCCGCCGGGCGTCAGCCGGTAGGGACGGCGCCGCCCATCGCTGGCGAGCGGGGCGACATGCCCCTCGTCCTCCAGGCGGCTGAGCGCGCCGTACAACGTCCCCGGGCCGAGACGCACGCCGGCGAAGTCGGCGATGTCCAGCAGCATGGCGTGGCCGTGCTTGGGTCCGCTGGCCAGGCTGATCATCAGCAACAGGCCCGGATCGTTGGTTGGTGCGGGACTGGCCATCGGCCTCCTCGTCTGGCGTCGACAACTACTACGTCACACGTAGTATTGCCGCCGGCAGCGCGACCGTCAAGCCCGTTCATCTCTTCGGTGCGCCGGAGGACGGCGGTAGAATCGGGTCATGCCCCCTTCGGACGAGGTCCTTGTCCACGCGCGCGGTCTGACGAAGCGCTTCGGCGACTTCACGGCGGTCAACGCCATCGACTTCGACGTGCGGGTGGGCGAGGCGTTCGGCTTCCTGGGGCCGAACGGCGCCGGCAAGACCAGCACCATGCGCATGATCGCCTGCTCCTCGCCGGTCACCGCCGGTGAGCTGAGCGTGATCGGCATGGATCCGCGCCGCCAGGCGCCGCAGATCAAGGCGCGCCTCGGCGTGGTGCCCCAGCTCGACAACCTGGACGCCGAGCTGACGGTGCGCGAGAACCTGGAGATGTACGCGCGCTACTTCGACATCCCCGACGCGGTGGCGCGCGCCCGCGCCGACGAGCTGCTCGACTTCGTGCAGCTGACCGAGCGAGCCACCGACCAGGTGGATCCGCTGTCCGGCGGCATGAAGCGACGCCTGACCATCGCCCGCTCGCTGATCAACGAGCCGGAGCTGATCATCCTGGACGAGCCGACCACGGGCCTGGACCCGCAGGCGCGGCACCTGCTGTGGGAGCGGCTCTACCGCCTGAAGCAGCGCGGCGCGACCCTGATCATCACCACCCACTACATGGACGAGGCCGAGCAGCTGTGCGACAGGCTGGTGGTGATGGACAAGGCGGAGATCGCCGCCGAGGGCTCGCCGCGGGAGCTGATCGAGCGCTACTCCACTCGCGAGGTGCTGGAGCTGCGCTTCGGCGACGCCGTGCGCGAGAGCCTGGACGGCCGCCTCGACGGGCTGGCCGACCGGGTGGAGGCGCTCCCCGACCGCCACCTGCTGTACGTCGACGACGGCGAGCGCGCGCTGGAAGCGGTCCACGATCGCCAGATCCCGATCGAGTCGGCCCTCGTCCGCCGCGCCACGCTGGAGGATGTCTTCCTGCGCCTCACCGGCCGGTCACTGATCGAGTGAGCCGATGACCGCCGCCACCCGCGTCCTGCAGCGCAACCTGCTCGTCTACCGGCGCACCTTCCGGGGCAGCATCTTCAGCTCGTTCGTCACGCCGCTGCTGTACCTGACGGCGATGGGCCTGGGCCTCGGCCAGCTGGTGACGCGCGACGTCAGCAGCCTGCCGGGTGGCGACTACCTGTCATTCCTGGGCCCCGGCATCATGGCCGCCACCTGCATGCAGTCGGCCGTCTTCGAGTCGACCTTCCCGATCATGGGCAAGATCATGTGGCGCCGGAACTACGAGGCCATGCTGGCCACGCCGATCGGGGTGGGCAACATCCTGGGCGGCGAGCTGCTGTGGATCGGCTTCCGGATGGTGCTCATCTCGAGCGTCTTCCTGGTCGTGCTGACGCTCTTCCGGATCCCGACCTCGGCCCTGGCGCTGCTGGCCGTCCCGGCCTGCGTGCTGCTGGGCATCGCCTTCTCGGCGGCGATCATCAGCTTCGCCGCCACGCAGCGCAACGATGCCGGCTTCGCCTGGATGTTCCGCTTCGTCGTCAACCCCCTCTTCCTGTTCAGCGGCACCTTCTTCCCCCTGACCCAGATGCCGGACTGGGTCCAGTGGATCGCGGCGGCCACGCCCCTCTACCACGGGGTGGCCCTGGTCCGTGGGGTGGTCCTCGACGACGCCGCCACCCTGGCGAGCTGGCCCTGGCACGTCGCCTACCTGGTCACCTTCGCGGCGGCCTTCGCGGTCGTCGCTCATCGGCTCCTCAGCCGCCGGCTGGTGAAGTAGGTGTCCGGACCGATGGAGGCCACCGCGCGGCGGTTGCTGGGACCGACCCCGACGCCCGAGATCGTCTCCTCCCTGCTGCGTGCCCGCCGGCTGGTCCAGCGCAACCTGCTGGTCTACCGGCACGGCTGGATCATCATCGTGTCCGGCTTCTTCGAGCCGCTCTTCTACCTGCTGGGGATCGGCTTCGGGCTGGGCAGCCTGACGGAGGGCGTGACCCTGTCCAACGGCCAGACGATCCCCTACCAGGCCTTCGTGGCGCCGGGCCTGCTGGCCATGTCGACCATGAACGGCGCCATCGCCGAGTCCATCTTCAACGTGTTCTTCAAGCTGAACTTCGCGCGCATCTACGACGGCATCCTGGCCACCCCGCTGGGGATCCGCGAGATCGCCATCGGCGAGCTGGTCTGGTCGCTGATGCGCGGCGGCATGTACGTCATTGCCTTCCTGGGCGTGATGCTGGCGATGGGCCTGATCCTGTCCCCGTGGGCCGTGTTCGTGCCGGCCGCCGCGGTGCTGCTCGGCGCCGCCTTCAGCGCGGCCGGCCTGGCCACCACCGCCTACCTGCGCACCGTCCAGGACTTCGACCTGCCGATGGGGCTGGTGGTGATGCCGATGTTCCTGTTCAGCGGCGTCTTCTTCCCGGTCTCGTTCTACCCGGTGCCGGTCCAATGGCTGATGGAGGCGGTCCCGCTGTTCCACGGCGTGACGCTGCTGCGCGCGTTGACGACGGGGGTGATCGAGGCGCGACTGGCCTGGGACGTTCTCTACCTGGTCGTGTTCTGCGGGATCTGCCTGTTCGTGGCCATGCGCCAGATCGAGCGGAAGCTGATCAAGTAGGCCGGCGCGGATCCATCACTCAGGTCGCCAAATTCCAGCCTGGCTGATGTTAGGCGGGCTGGGCGTCCGCCAAGGCGCCTCCGAACGCGCGTTTCACGCTCGCCGCTGGCCGCGTGCAATCGGTCTTTGGCCCGATCGGTCGCCTAAGGCCAGCCACGCGGGAATCTGTCTAAAAATCGGGCGAAATCGGCTCATAGCGCCAGCCAGGCCGAAATCTGGCGAAAATCAGTCAACGCCTGGGTCACGTGGGGGAGCCCGGCTCCCGTCCCAGCAGGAGCGGCAGTGCCGCGCGGACGTAGCCGAGGCCGGAGACCACACTCAGCACCGTTGCCAGCACCATGGTCGCCACGCCCACCGTGGTCAGCCACTCGCCCACGCCGAGGCTCGCCAGCGGACCACCGGTCGACGCGTCGTAGGCGAGCAGCAGGAGGCCGATGCCCAGCAGCGTGGCGAAGGTCTTGCCCTTGCCCCAGGCGCGGGCCGGCATGACCACGTCCGCGCTGGCCGCCAGCTGGCGCACGCCCTGCACCACCAGCTCGCGGATGAGCAGCAGCGCCACGATCCAGGTCGACAGCAGCGAGACCTGGACCATGGCGATCAGCGCGCCCGCCACCAGCACCTTGTCGGCGGTGAGATCCATGAAGATGCCGAGCGGGCTGACCTCGCCGCGGGCGCGCGCGACCTGCCCATCCACGAAGTCGGTGAGCGCGGCCGCGCCGAACACCGCGAACGCCAGCAGCCCGGCACCGGGGAACGGATAGAGCAGCAGCGCGATCACCACCGGCGTGGCGGCGATGCGCACCATGCCCAGCATGTTGGGCAGCGAGGTCAGGCGCGCGGGACGAGCAGGCTCCGCCACCGCGCCGGCGGGTGACGGATTCGACGCGCCGGTCGGGCGCTCAGCCTCGGCCATTCGAGCTCACCGCCTCCCGCTCGCCGAGCCGCCGCTCGGTCCCCTCTCGCAGGCGCCGCAGGTTGTCGCCGTGCGAGCCGATCACCAGCAGCCCGGTGACCAGCGCGTAGGCCACCGCCGCCCAACCGACCACGCCGGTCGCCGCCAGCACGGCAGTGACCGCCGGCGCCGCGGCCGCGGCCACCACCGAGCCCAGCGACACGTAGCGGGTGAGCCACACCACGAGCGCCATCAGCGGCGCGATGACCAGCAGGGTCCACGGCGAGATGAGGAGCAGCCCGCCGGCCGAGGTGGCCACCCCGCGACCGCCGGTGAAGCCGATGAAGACCGACCAGTTGTGGCCGATGACCGCCGCCACGCCCGCGGCCGCAGCGACCCACTCCGGCGAGATGCCCTGACCCGCCCGGTAGAGCCACTGCGCCAGCAGCACGGCCGCGGCGCCCTTTGCCACGTCCAGCGCGAAGACGGCGACGGCCCAGCCGACGCCAAGGGTGCGCAGCGCGTTGGTCGTGCCTGTCCGACGTGAGCCGTGCTGCCGCAGGTCGACGCCACCGGCCAGACGGCCGGCCAGCAGGCCGAACGGGACGGCGCCGATGAGGTAGGCGAGCAGGACGAGCGCGACCGCCCCCGCAGGGCCAGTCACCGCGACGTCAGCGCCCCGACGCTGCCATTCGGCCCTGCATGCGCCCCTGCAGGAAGCGCAGGCCGACGATGAGCCCCGCCCAGGCCGCCGCCCCGGCCAGGCCGATCCATAGCGCGGTGGGCATGCCGTTCGGCCACGCCACCGAGAAGGCCAGCAGGCCGGCGGCCAGCGCCCCACCGAAGAGCCAGATCATGAACCGCCGCGACCAGAAGACGAATGGCCCGGCCGGCTTCGGACGGCGCGCCGGCTTGGCCGGCCGGCCGCGGGTCACGGTCTGGGCGGCCGTGGCATACGGATCCTGGCTCTTGGTCATGCGCTTGTAGGCTCGGCGCTCGGCGCGGGACATCGGCCCGAGTGTACCCCGGGCCTCAGCCGTCGTCGTGCACCGGCGGCCGGCGCTGGCCGGACGAGCCCATGGCGCTGTGCTCGTCCTCCACCTTGAGCTGCACCGGATCGGTCCCGAAGATGGCGGTCAGCAGCCACTCCAGGCCCACGTGCGCCTTGCGGTTGAAGCCGGGCGTGCGGCTCCAGTAGTAGCCGCGCCACATGAACCAGGCCAGCAACCCGCGCACGCGGAAGCCGAACACGACCCCCACCCCGGTGTGCCGGCCGATCGAGGCCAGCTGTCCCAGCGTCCGGTAGCGAAACGGCTTCGCCGGCCGGCCGTCGATGTGGGCCAGGATGTTGTGCGCCAGGGTCTTCGCCTCGCGCACCGCGTTCTGGGCGGTCGGCGCGTGTGGCGGACCGCCCGGATCGTCGACGTTCGGGATGAGCGCGCAATCGCCGATGGCGAATACGCCGGGACGGCTGGTGGCCATGGTGGCGTCGGTCACGGCGCGGCCGGTGCGGTCGACCTCCACCCCGACCTGCGCCACCAGCGGCGAGGGTCGCACGCCGGCGGTCCAGATGACGGTACGGGTCGGGATGGCGCGCTGCGCGTCGCCCTCGCCGATGACCACGGCGTCCTCGCGCACCTCCTGGATGGGCATCCCCGTCAGCACCTCGTAGCCGCGCTGCTCCAGGCGCCGCCGCGCGTAGTCGCCCATCGCTTCGGGCATCTCCGGCAGGATTCGGTCGCGCGCCTCCACCAGGTGGGCGCTGATGTCGGTCTGGCGCAGCTTCCGGTAGTAGCGCTTCCGTACGCGCTGGACGAAGTCCTCCACCTCGCCCGCCGTCTCGACCCCCGAGAAGCCGCCGCCGCCGACCACGAAGGTGAGCTGCGCCCGCTTCTCCTCAGGGTCCTCCTCGAGGTCGGCGCGCTCCAGGATCTCGATCATCCGGTTGCGCAGGCTGAAGGCATCGGCCAGCGACTTCATGCCGACCGTGTGCTCCTCAACGCCCGGGATGCCGAAGCCGTGGGTCACGCCGCCGAGCGCCAGCACCAGGGTGTCGTAGCGCAGCGTGTGCTGGTCGCCGTCGCGTCCCAGCACGGTCACCGCGCTGCCATCCAGGTCCACCGACTGGACCTCGGCGGTGATGCACCAGCTGCTGGGGCGGTGGAGCATGCCGCGCAGCGGGCTGACCACGTGGCGCGGCTCCAGCGCGCCGGAGCAGACCTCCGGCAGCAGCGGCGTGAAGAGCATGAAGTTGTCGCGGCTGACCAGCCAGACTTCGACATCCTGCCGACGCCCCAGCTTCCGCTCCAGCGCCTGAGCGGTCATCACGCCCGCGAAGCCGCCGCCCAGGATCAGCACCCGGTGCGGCCACGGCGGCTCAGCTCTGTAGATCGTACGCATCGGTCACGATCATGCCAGCCATCGACCCGGCCGTGACTATTACCGAGCGGCTATGGATGGGACCGGTTTCGGTCAGAACACGCGGGCGATCATGACCGGCGGTTATGAGACCGACGGTAATCGGGCCATTCCCGTCATTGTCATAACCGGGCACTCATATCGGGTCGGATGATGGCCGCCAGACCGCCATCTTCACCCGTCGGCATCGGTCTGTACCATTACTCCCGCGATGGATCGCCCGATGCACGAAGTCTTCGACCAGTTCAAGCAGCAGCTGCCGGACATCGACCCCGCCGAGACCCAGGAGTGGATGGAGTCGTTCGACGCCGTCGTCGAGCAGGAGGGCCCGGACCGTGCCCGCTACCTGATCTACAAGTTGCTGAAGCGCGCCCGCCAGCTGAACGTGGGCCTGCCGCCGCTGGTCCAGACCCGCTACATCAACACGATCTCGCCCGAGCAGGAGCCCTACTTCCCGGGCGACGAGGCGATGGAGCTCCGCATCCGCCGCATGATCCGCTGGAACGCGCTGGTCATGGTCCTGCGCGCCAACACCCGCTTCGAGGGGATCGGCGGCCACCTGTCCACCTACGCCAGCGCCGCCAGCCTGTACGAGGTCGGCTTCAACCACTTCTTCCGCGGGCCCGATGACGGCGCGGCCGGCGACCAGATCTACTTCCAGGGCCATGCCGCGCCGGGCATCTACGCTCGCGCCTTCCTGGAGGGCCGCCTGACCGAGGAGCAGCTCGACCACTTCCGGCGCGAGGCGCTGTGGCCGGGCGGCCTGTCGTCCTACCCGCACCCGCGGCTGATGCCCGACTTCTGGCAGTTCCCGACCGTCAGCATGGGCCTGGGCCCGATCAACGCGATCTACCAGGCCCGCTTCAACCGCTACCTGGCCGCGCGCGGCATCGTCGACACAGCCGCCAGCCGGGTCTGGGCCTTCCCCGGGGACGGCGAGATGGACGAGCCGGAGGCGCTGGGCGCCCTTGGCCTGGCGGCCCGCGAGGGACTCGACAACCTGATCTTCGTCGTCAACTGCAACCTGCAGCGCCTGGACGGGCCGGTGCGCGGCACCGGCAAGATCATGCAGGAGCTGGAGTCGATCTTCCGGGGCGCCGGCTGGCACGTCATCAAGGTCATCTGGGCGCGCGAGTGGGACGACCTGCTGGCACGCGACAAGGACGGCGTGCTGCTGGCCAAGATGAACGAGACGCCGGACGGCGACTACCAGCGGATGTCGGTGGCCGATGGTGCCTACATCCGCGAGAACTTCTTCGGGCCCGACCCCCGCCTGCGGGCATTGGTCGAGCACCTGCCCGACGACGACCTGCCCAGGCTGCGCCGCGGCGGCCATGACTACCGCAAGGTATACGCCGCCTACGCCGCCGCGGTCGCGCACACTGGCTCACCGGTCGTGATCCTGGCCAAGACGGTCAAGGGCTGGACGCTGGGCCCCGGCATCGAGGCCCGCAACGTCACCCACCAGGCCAAGAAGCTGACGGAGGACGAGCTGCGAATCTTCCGGGACCGGCTGGAGCTGCCGATCCCGGACGACCAGCTGGCCGACGCGCCGTACTACCACCCCGGTCCGGAGTCGCCCGAGATCCAGTACATGCTCGAGCGGCGGCGGCAGCTCGGCGGCGTCGTGCCGCGTCGCGTGGTGCGGCCGATGCCGTTGCCGGATGCGGCGGACGAGGTGTACGCGGAGCTGTTCGCCGGATCGGAGCGGCCGGCCTCCACCACCATGGCCTTCAGCCGCCTGACCCGGAACCTGACTCGCGACCCGACCATCGGCCGTCGGATCGTGCCCATCATCCCGGATGAGGCCCGCACCTTCGGCATGGATCCCCTCTTCAAGGAGGTGGGCATCTACCACCCGCTCGGCCAGCGCTACACGCCGGTCGACAAGGAGCTGCTGCTCTCCTACGTGGAGAAGGAGGACGGCCAGATCCTGGAGGAGGGCATCACCGAGGCGGGCGCCATGGCCGAATTCACGGCCGCCGGGACCTCATACGCGGTCCACGGCCAGCCGATGATCCCGTTCTACATCTTCTATTCGATGTTCGGCTTCCAGCGCACCGGCGACCTGGCCTGGGCCTTCGGCGATGCCCGCGGGCGCGGCTTCCTGATGGGCGCCACTGCCGGCCGCACCACGCTCACCGGTGAGGGCCTGCAGCACGACGATGGGCACAGCCACATCCTGGCCTCGGTCCTGCCCAACATCCGCGCCTACGACCCGGCCTTCGCCTACGAGCTGGCGGTGATCGTGCGCGACGGCATCCGGCGCATGTACGGCGAGGCGCAGCAGGACGTCTTCTATTACGTCACCCTCTACAACGAGAACTGGGTGATGCCGCCCAGGCCCGATGGGGTGGACGAGGGCATCCTGCGCGGCCTCTACCTGTTCCGGCCGGCGGAGGGCGGATCGCGCCGGGTGCAGCTGCTGGCGTCTGGCTCGATCCTGCACCAGGCCATCCGCGCGCAGCCGATGCTGGCGGAGCGCTACGACGTGGCCGCCGACCTGTGGAGCGTCCCCTCCTTCCAGCTGCTGCGCAACGAGGCGCTGGAGGTCGAGCGCTGGAACCGGCTCCACCCGGAGGCCGAGGAGCGCGTGCCGTACGTGGTCCAGCAGCTGGCCCCGACGGAGGGACCGATCGTGGCCGCCACCGACTACCTCAAGGCCCTGCCGCACATGGTGGCGCCGTGGATGGATCGGCCCTTCACCGCGCTCGGCACCGACGGCTTCGGCCGCAGCGACACGCGCGAGGCGCTGCGCATCCACTTCGAGGTCAGCCCGGAGCAGATTGCCTACGCCGCCCTCCATGGGCTGTGCATGACCGGCGCCGCCGGCCGCGAGGAGCTGGCGCGCGCCATCGGCGAGCTGGGGATCGACCCCGAGCGGGCGGACCCGCTGCGCGCCTGAGCGCGCCCTACGCCCCCGACAGCTTCTCCGTGCGCCCGACCCAGGTGCCGCAGTAGGCGCAGTACCGGAAGTCCGGCTCGACCCGCTGGTGACAGCTCGGGCAGCGACTTGGTCCCAGCTGGGCGAGGGCATCGCGCACCGCGGACACGAGGGCCAGTCCGATGCGGCGCGCCCGCACGTGCAGCGGCATGAGCGTCGGTCGAAGGCGAAACGGCGTGATCGCTGCTGAAACCGGGCGCGGCGGGGGGCGTCGGCGGCGCACCGGCGCCTGCCAGGCTCCGTCGTGGAGGAAGCGCCGGCGGGCGCCGTCGTAGACGGCGCGTGAGCGAGGATCGGTGAGCAGGCTGCGCACCGCGTTGACGATCTGCATCTCCTCGTGGGCGCGAGGCGAGCGGTTGTAGTCGGGATGAAAGGTCAGCGCCAGGCGGCGACATGCGGCGGCGATCTGCGCGTCATTCGCACTGGGGTCCACCTGCAGCAGGCGATAGACGTCGCGCTCCGGTGCGTAGGGCAGCAGGCTGGAAAACATCGGGTTCCGGGCCATGGTAGCCGAGGCGCAGGGCCGGCGCTTGGCGGAACCACCACCGGGGTCGTGGCATCGGTTTGCGCACGAATCGTCACGAATTTAGCAAATGCGCTTACGAATTTGGAAAAAGGGGTTGACAGACCCACACATGGCCTATAGAGTGCAACACACCTTCGAAATAGGCACTCAGAACTGTCAATTCCAGAGGAGAGGTTGCCATGTTGGACTATCGACTGCACTACGCCATCCTGGCGGCCGAGGACCGCGTCCGTGGGTCTCGCGACCATGTCGCGTCCCAGAACCGCGGGATTCGGCGGATCTTCCGGGTCGGCGGCAGCCGCCCGGCCATCCGTGAGATGGGGCGCCGCTAACCCATGGCGCGCGACGTCATCTCCACCTGCCCCGTTTGCGAGGGTGAGCTCACCATTTCGCGCCTGCACTGCCGGACCTGCGGCACCGCGCTCGAGGGAGAGTTTGGGGTCGGTCGCTTCGGGCGGCTGAGCAAGGAGCAGCTGGCGCTGCTGGAGAGCTTCCTTCGCTCCCGGGGCAACCTGAAGGAGATGGAGCGCGAGCTCGGTATCTCCTACCCCACCGTCCGTGGCCGCGTCGACGCCCTGGTGCGCGCGCTGGGCCTGGGGGAGGGCGAAGCGGACGAGTCCGAGGGCGAGCTCGAGGAGACCGCGACCGCCGCTGAGGCGCCGGAGGCATCCGATGCCGACCTGGCCGCCGAGCGTCGCGCCATCCTGGAGCGCCTCTCGCGCCGCGAGATCGCGGCGGACGAGGCAGCCGCCGCGCTGCGCGAGCTGGGTGAGGCCTGAGCGTCGTGGCCGTCTTCTATCGCACGCAGACCATCGAGCATCCCATCGGGCAGACCGGACGCCTGGGCATCAAGATCACATCGGCCGACATCGTCGTGCGCGGATCCTCCGGCGAGGGCGCCCGGGTCTCGGCGAACTTCGAGATTCGCGCCAGTTCGGACGAGGAGGCCGACCGCATCTTCGCCCAGGCCAAGCTGCTGGTCGACCAGGGCGACGGCTACCTGCTGGTGTCCGAGCCGGACGGCAACGCGTCTCTCGGCTCCCTGGTCGGTCGCCTCATCTCGGGCCCTCGCGTGGACATGAATCTCACCGCCGAGATGCCGGCCCACGCCGAGCTGAGCCTGGCCGGCGTCTCGTCCGACGTCATCGCGGAGGGCCTGCTGGGCGACCAGCAGTACGCGACCGTGTCGGGGGACCTGTCCCTGACGCGGTTGGGCGGGTCGGCGCGCGTGAACAGCGTCTCGGGTGACGTGACCATGCGCGCCGACCAGCCCATTGCGGTGACCGCCGACACGGTCTCCGGCGACCTGAGCGTGGTGGCGCCCGTCATCCGCGGGCTGCGGGCCAACGCCGTCTCCGGCGATGTCGACCTGGAAGGACAGCTGGCCATGGGCGAGGAGTACCGCATCGACACCGTCAGCGGCGACCTGAGCATCGCGCTGGTCGGCGGCGCCACCTTCGAGGTGCGCGGCATCTCGTCCGACGTGTCCAGCTCGCTGGATCATCGCATCGAGGGCCGCCAGGACCGGCGGCGGGTCATCGTGGGCAGCGGGGGGCCGGAGATCATCTTCAACTCGATGTCCGGCGACCTGGCCATCCATCGGCCGCGTCGCCTGGATCGCGTGCCCGCTCCCCCACCGGCGCCGCCGCCTGCCGCTCCCGCCGCTCCTCCGCCGCCGAAGCTGTCGGACGAGGAGCAGATGGCCATCCTGCAGGCGCTCGAGCGCGGCGAGATCAGCGTGGAGGAGGCCGGCCGGCGCCTGGGCGGCGGGTCGGGCGGATCAGCCACCGATGAGTGACGAGATGAACACCGTCCTGCGCCTGGTGGCGGAGGGCAAGCTCTCGCCGGATGAGGCGGCGCCGATCATCGAGGCGCTCAGCCAGGCCCGGGACGCGGCCACCCGCGCGACCCACGCGCTGGCCACGATGCCCGCGCTCGATGCCGAAGGGCGGCCGCTGGCGACCGGCCGCGGCCGACGCGTGCGGATCCAGGTCAACGAGCGTGGGCGGCGCGTGGTCGACGTGCGCGTGCCGCTGGCCTTCGCGGCCGCCGCGGCCCGCATGGTGCCGGGCATCCCGGAGAGCTATGCCGCGCTGATCGAGCAGGCCGTGGACAGCAACACCACCGGCACCATCGTCGAGGCCGAGGACGAGACCGGCGACGGCGTCGTCATCTCGCTGGAGTGAGCATGGAGACCACGGGCAGCTCCACGACCCCCGCCACCGCCAGCACGCCGGTGACGGCGCCCGACCAGCCGCAGTCCGGCCCTGCCGTCCTGCTGCCGCTGCGCCTGCACGACTTCCGCCTGGTCTTCGCCGGCGAGAGCGTCTCGCTGATCGGCGACCAGTTCCACTTCATCGCACTGGCCTGGCTGGCGCTGCAGCTGACCGGCTCCGGCGTGGCGCTGGGCACCGTGCTGATGGCAGCCGCCATTCCGCGCGCGGCCTTCATGCTGCTGGGCGGGGCGATGTCCGACCGGGTCTCGCCGCGCAGCCTGATGATCATCTCGAACGCGCTGCGCGCCGCCGTGGTGGCGGTGGTGGCCGTCCTGGTCCTGACCGGCAACGCGCAGCTCTGGCAGCTGTACGTGCTGGCCGCGGTCTTCGGCGTGGTCGACGCCTTCTTCCACCCCGCGCTGAACACGATCGTGCCGATGCTGGTCAGCGAGCGCCTGCTGCCGCCGGCCAACGCGCTGGTGCAGGTCATGCAACAGCTCTCCGCGCTCATCGGTCCGGCGGTGGCGGGCCTGATCATTGCGGCCATCACCACCGGGCCGGCCTTCGCCATCGATGCCGCCTCGTTCGTGGTGGCGACTGTCTGCCTGCTGTTCGTGCGCGGCGGCCGCCGCCCCGCCGCCAGGGAGGAGGACGGGCCCCGCGAGGGAGTGCTGGGCACCATCGGCTCCGGCCTGGCCTATGCCTGGCGCGACT
This sequence comes from Candidatus Limnocylindria bacterium, assembly GCA_036555005.1. Classification (GTDB taxonomy): domain Bacteria; phylum Chloroflexota; class Limnocylindria; order QHBO01; family QHBO01; genus DASSCW01. Next base: position 15,282 of record DATBME010000015.1, read on the forward strand.
CGGCGGTGCGCGCCATCGTGCTGCTGACCGCCGCCTTCAACTTCGCCTTCACCGGCCCGGTATCGGTGGGCCTTCCCTACCTGGCCAAGGAGCGCTTCGCGGGCGGCCCCGCCGAGTTCGGGCTCATGCTGTCCATGTTCGGCGCCGGCGCACTGGCGGGCGCCCTGCTGGCCGGGTCGCTGCGGCACGTGCCCCGGCTCGGCCTGCTGGTCCTGCTCATCGCGGCCGGGCTGGGCGTCGGGCTGGCGCTGATCGGCAACGCACCGAGCCTGTGGATCGTCGACGCGGCGATCCTGGTCATCGGCCTCGGCGCCGGCTTCCTGAACGTCCGCGTCATCGCCTGGCTGCAGGCACGCACCGATGAGGCGTTCCGTGGCCGGGTCATGAGCCTGGTAATGCTGGGTGGCGTCGGGCTGGCGCCGGTCAGCCTGGCCATCTCCGGCCTGATCATCGATCTCGGCGCCGTGACGCTGCTCTTCTCCGTGGCGGGCGCGATCGTGGTGGCTGCCGTGCTGGCCGGCTTCTACTCCGGCGTGCCGGCCCAGATGACCGACGAGGTGGAGGCGTGAAGCCCGGCTACGAGGGCCCGGCCATCGACGCCGTCGGGCTGGTCAAGGAGTTCGAGCGCGGCCGGCGCACCACCTGGCAGCGCGTGCGCCGCCAGGCCGATCAGCGGGAGCGCTTCCGGGCCGTGGACGGCATCGACCTGCGGGTCGAACGCGGCGAGATCTTCGGCGTGCTGGGGCCGAACGGCGCCGGCAAGACGACCACCATGAAGATGCTGGCCACCTTGCTGGAGCCGACCGCCGGCACGGCTCGCATCCTGGGCTACGACGTGGTGCACGAGGCGCGCGATGTGCGGCGGCGCATGGGAGCCGTGCTGTCCGACGGGCGCAGCCTGTACTGGAAGCTCACCGCCCGCGAGAACCTCGAGTACTTCGCCGCGCTGTACCACGTCCCGCCAAGGGAGCAAGCGGCGCGGATCGCCGCGGCGCTGCAGGCCGTCAAGCTGGACGATCGGTCCGACGACTACGTGGAGCGCTACAGCACCGGCATGCGCCAGCGCCTGGTGCTGGCTCGGGCGCTGCTCCCCGATCCGGAGCTGATGCTCCTCGACGAGCCGACGGTGGGCCTGGACCCGCAGTCGTCGCGCGACCTGCGAGACCGCGTGCGTGACCTGCAGGCCCAGGGGCGGACCGTCCTGCTGACCACCCATTACATGGAGGAGGCGGACCAGCTCTGCGACCGGATCGCCATCGTCGACCACGGGCACGTGGTCGCCCTGGATACGCCCACCGGCCTGAAGCGGACCATCGCCGCCACCGAGGTCGTGCACCTGGAGATCGCGTCCAGCCCGGCTGACGCGGCGCTGCTCTCCCGGCTGGAGCAGACCGCCGGCTCAGTGGCGCGCCACGAGCGGGAGAACGGCGACCTGCAGGTCACCGTCCATGTGCGCAGCGCCCGGGACTTCGTGCCGGTGGCCTTCGATGCCGCGCGCGAGGAGAACGCCGCCATCAAGCACGTCGAGGTGGTGCCGGTGACGCTGGAGGACGTGTTCATCTCGCTGACCGGGCGGGCACTGCGCGAATGACCGCCTCGCCCGCCACGTTCTCCGCCACGACGCCTTCGCGCTGGGACGACCTGCGGGCCGACCTGCGGGCCTTCGGCGCGGCGGGGGTGAAGGAGTGGCGGCTGCTGCGGCGCTACCCGAGCCTCTTCATCGGCTTCCTCTTCTGGCCGATCGCGCTGCCGCTGGCCTACGTCTTCCAGGCGCAGGGCTACTCCGGCGGCCAGCCGGCGGCGCTCGACGCCTTCGCGCAGCGCACCGGCACCGCGGAGGTGGCCGGCTTCCTGTTCCTGGGCTGGGCGGCCTACATGTGGATCAGCATGATCCTGTGGGGGCCGGGCACCTCGCTTCGCACCGAGCAGGTGCGCGGCTCGCTGGAGGCGCTGTTCATGACGCCGGTCAGCCGCATGGTCATCCTGTTCGGCCCGGTGGTCAGCCAGATCGTGTGGGCCATCTGGATGTTCGCCGTGGTGGGTGGCGTCCTCGTCCTCTTCTTCCGGGTGCCGATCGGCCCCATCGAGGCCATTCGGGCCCTGGGCGTGATCCTGGTCGCCGTCCCGGCCCTCTACGGGCTGGGCGCCCTGTTCGCGGCGGTGGTGCTGCGCTTCGGCGAGGTGAGCGCCATGGTCCAGACCGTGCGCGGCGTCTTCACCGTGTTCTGCGGCATGACCTTCCCGATCATCATCCTGCCGGTCTGGGCCAAGGCGGTGGCGCTGAGCCTGCCGCCCACCTACCTGATCGGCGACCTGCGCGCCGTGCTCCTGCAGGGCAGCGACTTCGTCTCGCTGGTCCCGGAGCTGGCGATCCTGGCCACCATGGGCCTGGTCCTGTGCGGCTTCGCGATCGTCGCCTTCCGGCGCACCGAACGCTTCGCCCGGCGCGGCGGCAGCCTGGCGCAGTACTGAGATGACGCTGGACCGATGATCGAGCAGCTGTCCGCCGCCTGGGCCGTGGCGCGCAAGGAGCTGCAGATCGCGCGGCGCTATCCGCTGAACCTGGTCAACGAGGTGCTGCAGCCGCTCTACCAGTTCCTGCTGCCCAGCCTGCTGCTGGGGCTCACCTTCTACGTCGGCGGCCGGGCCATCGGCCTGGAGGCCACCACCGGGACCGATGACCTGGCGGGCTACCTGTTCCTGGGCACCGTGGTCGGCGGCCTGGTAGGCGCCGCCTTCTGGGACATGGCCTTCGGCCTCAAGCGCGAGATGGACGCCGGCACGCTGGAGCCCACCTGGCTGACCCCGACCCGGCCGGACACGGCGGTGCTGGGGCGCGCCTTCTCCGCGCTGATCCTGTCCGCCATCGCCAGCGTGCTGCTGGTGGCGATCGGAGCGCTGGTCTTCGGCGCCGATATCGCCCGCGGCGTGGTGGCCGGGCTGCCGGCGATCGTGCTGGCCTCGATCAGCATGATCGGCATCGGCTACCTCGTCGCCTCGGCGGTGCTCATGATCCGGGAGCCGAACTTCTTCGTCGACTCCACCAACTTCATCTTCGCCATGCTCTCCGGCGTCGCCTTCCCGATCACGGTGCTGCCGCCGCTGATCCAGCCCTTCTGCTACCTGCTGCCGACCACCTACGCCGTCGACCTGCTGCGCTACTACGCCCTGGGCACGATCCCGCTGCTGCCGCCGCCGGCCCAGTGGCTGGCGCTGGTGGTGCTGGCGGTGGTCTACATCGTGGTCGGGCGCTGGGTCTTCATGCGGACCGAGCACCGCATGCGCGTGCTGGGCACTACCGGCCAGCACTGACCCGGCGTCCGGCCTCCAACCCACGCCGGACCGCGTCCCGACCGCGCGTCCGGCCTCTCGCCGTGCGGCGCGGGGGTGGCCAGCCTGCACCCGGTGGTGCGCCGCGTGCAGCACAATGTGCGCCGACATGCAGAGGAACCAGCCCGAGCGCGACGGGCCAGAGGCGCGCCGCGTCGATCCGCTGCTCGAGGTCAGGGAGCGGAAGCGCGGCCGGCGCCCGGGCGATGCGTATGTGCGCATCGTGCGCCCCTTCGAGGACGAGTTCGAGAAGTCCGACGAAGGGACCCTGATCGCCTCGGAGAAGACGATCCTGGAGCGGCGTGGCTGGCACGTCGCCCTGCGCGGCATCCGGACCTTCCTGATCGGAAGGCCCATCTCGACCGAGGCCGAGGAGCACGAGCGACTCAGCAAGACCAAGGCGCTGGCCGTCTTCAGCAGCGACAACATCAGCTCCAGCGCCTATGGCCCCGAGGAGATCATGCGGGTGCTGGTCCTGGCCGGCACCGCGGCCCTGTTCCTGACCGTCCAGCTGGCGGTCCTGATCATCGTGATGCTGGCGATCGTGACCGTCTCCTATCGGCAGACCATCAAGGCCTACCCGATGGGCGCCAGCAGCTACATCGTGGCCAGCGACAACCTGGGCGATCGGGCGGGCATCCTGGCGGCCTCGGCCCTGCTGATCGGGTACACGGTGACGGTCGCCGTCTCGGTGTCGGCCGGGGTGGCGGCCATGACCTCGATCATCCCGCAGCTCTTCGACTGGAAGGTGTACATCAGCGTGGCGCTGGTGGCGCTGCT
>DATBME010000083.1:0-29446 GCA_036555005.1 Candidatus Limnocylindria bacterium
GCTCCCTCGTCACGCGCGCATGGCGTCGCCGGGAAGGTGTGGTCGGGGCGAGAGGATTTGAACCTCCGACTTCATCGTCCCGAACGATGCGCGCTACCAGGCTGCGCCACGCCCCGACCGGCCATCGCTCGACGATGGAGCCCGAGTGTACCAAGCGGCCTCAGACCGGTCCAACCTCCGGCCCCGATGGGCTCACCTACACTGCGCCAGCAGATGCCGCGCCTCGACCACAACGAACGCCTGATCATCGGGCTCACGCTGGGGCTCAAGCTGTTCGTGCTGCTGCTGGGCCTGGGCGCCTGGCAGCTGGTCCACGGAGCCGGCACGCCGCCCTTCCCCGGCCTGGAGCTGTGGGACCGCTGGGATGCGCCGCACTACACCGACCTGATCGTGTACGGCTATCGCGCCGTCGATCCCGGCAACCTGGTCGACCCGTACGGCTACCAGCAGGTCTACCCCGGCGACCTGGGCCTGTACATCGTCTTCTACCCCCTCTACCCGTGGCTGGGCTCGGTCGTGAACGTGCTGATCCATCAGCCGGTGTGGAGCGCCTTCATCGTCTCCGGCATCGCATCCCTGTTCGTCGGCCCGCTGCTGTACCGGCTGGTCCGCCACGACGAGACGCCCGACGTGGCGCTCCGGTCGGCGTGGTTCCTGCTCATCTTCCCCACCGCCTACTTCCTGCACATCGGCTACACCGAGGCGCTGTTCATGGCCCTGGTGCTGGGCTCCTTCCTGGCGGCGCGGACCGACCGCTGGTGGCTGGCCGGGCTGCTGGGCGGACTGGCGGCGCTGACCCGGATCAACGGCCTGGTGCTGCTGCTGGCGCTGCCGATCGAGGCGGCCACGCAGTGGTTCACCACGCCGGCGGCCGGCCGCCGCTGGCGGTGGGAGTGGCTGGCGATCGGGCTGGTCGGCGTCGGCTTCGCGATCTACCTGGGGCTGAACCTGGCGATCTACGGCACGCCGTTCCAGTTCCTGATCGTGCAGCACGACCACTGGTTCAAGTCGCTGGCGGCGCCGTGGGATGCCATCGGCGCGGCGCTCGGCTGGTTCGGTCCCGACCACACACCGGACGAGACGCTGATGTACGGCGTGATGGAGCTGCTGTTCGTGGCCATCGGGCTGGTCGGGACCATCGTCGCCGCGGTCCGCTTCCGGCCGTCGTGGTTCGCCTGGATGGCCGGCAACCTGGCGCTGTTCGTGTCGACCTCGTTCCTGCTGTCCACCCCGCGCTATGTGCTGACCCTCTTCCCGCTGTTCGTGGCGATGGCGCTTGCGACGCGCCGCACGTGGCTGCTGGTCGCGCTGTCCGCCGTCTCGCTGGCCGGCTTCGTGTACTTCGCCGGCCGCTTCGCCACCGGTTACTGGGCGTTCTAGGCCGATGCGCCGGCTGGCCCTGCTCGCAATGCCCGCCGTGCTTGCGGTGGTCACCCTTGGCGGGTGCGGGGCACCTTCCGGCAGCCCCACGGACCTGGCCGATGGCTCTGACGCGCTCCGCTGGGGCGACGGCCCCTACGGCCTGGTGCTGGTCCACGACGAGGGCCTGGACGCCGCCTCGTGGGCCGATCAGGCGCCGGCGTTCGCCGACAACGGCATGACCGTGGTGGCGGTCGAGTCGGCCACCCCGGGCTCGGCGGTGGCCGGACTGCGGGAGCTGTTGGATGGTTCGGGCCTGGAGCGCGTGGCGCTGCTCGGCGCCGGCGAGGGCGGGGGGGTCGCGATGCAGGCGGCGCTCGACGAGCCCGAGCTGGTCGATCAGCTGGTCGTCATTTCGGCGGTGGGCGACGCCGCTGCGCTCGGGGTCTTCCCGAAACTGTTCGTGGCCTCGGAGGACGAGCCGGCCGCGGCCGATGCGGAGCGGATGGCCGACGAGTCTCAGGGCGACTGGAATGCGCTCTTCCTGGCGCCCGGCGGCGCGTCCGGCCAGGCGCTGCTGTCCGATGACGAAGGCGGCGGGCCGACGATGGAGGCGATCATGGCGCGCCTGCAGGAGAGGCGCTGAGGGGCGTCACCGGTGCCGGGCACAGAAATGTCCCGAAGGAACCGCGGCGACCGTTGATGTGATCTCCAGTCGGCCAGCTGCCCCTTCGGGACGAAACAAGCATGGCAGCGGGTGGTGACAGGACGCAAGGGGGGTTGTCCACGACTTGTGTGGAAAATTCCGGAGTTATCCACATCCTGTCCCCGAGCGCGCTACCACAGATCCGGGCTGATTCAACTGGGTGACTCAGATCAGACCAGTACGCTGCCTTCCGGCGCAGGTGATCCACCCAGTGGAATCGAAGCGAGCAGGACGGCGCGCAGACGCGCGATCTGATTACTCCAGTTGCATCAGCGAGGAGGAGGTGCACCCAGCGGACGCGTGGGTGGCTATGAGGTCAGGCGATGCGCCGCCCCCGGATCCTCAAGGGGCCGATGGCGCGCCGCCGCCGCGCGACTCGCTTAGGTGCGCCGGCCGACCACTGGTCTCCGATCGCCATGGCCTGCAGGGCGGGCAGGCGGTCGACGGCATCACGGCCGGCCAGCGGCGCGCTGCCGGCCAGGTGCCCGTCCGGCCGGATGAGCCAGGCCCGGGATCCCGCGGCGCCGAAGGCACGCATCAGCTCACCGGCGTCGTCGCGCAGGACGCTGACGCCGCGCAGCGCGCGGTCCGCGCCGACCACCGCCACCCGACAGGGCGCCGGCCATGCCATCCCGGCCGCGCGAATGGCCATCGCCGCGGCGTGCTCCGCGGTGGTGCGGCAAATGAGCAGGAGCAGGAACTCCGGGCCGACCAGGTCGCGCAGGCGAGTGACCCCCTTCTCGCGGCCGAGGGTCGTGCAGCGCGCATCAGGGGCCACCGAGCCGTGGGCCGGCAGACGCGGGTCGTCGTGGGACGGGGCGATCACCGGCGAGCCGTCGTAGGTGAATGGCTGCGACAGGCGGCCGGAGTTCACCAGCCGACGCAGCGTGGCGAAGCGCAGGCTGCCGCGCAGGATCGCGTTGCGCGCCGTGCGGCGCAGCGGGCCGTGCGGGACCATGAACCGCATGCTGGCATCGGTGACGGCCAGGTTCTCGACCGCCGCCGCCCGTCGCTCATCGTCGTAGCTGTCCAGCAGCGTCTCCGGCGCACGGCCGCCGAGCACCAGGGCCAGCTTCCAGGCCAGGTTCTCGGCATCGGCCGCTCCGGAGTTGAGGCCGCGTGCGCCGAAGGGGCTCATCAGGTGCGCGGCGTCGCCGGCCAGCAGCACGCGCCCGACCCGGAAGCGCGGCGCCAGCCGCTGGTGGAAGCGATAACCGGTCACCCAGGCCAGCTCGTACGGGGTGTCGGCGCCGACGACCTGGCGGATGCGGCGGTCCAGGGCGCCGGAGGCGCGCTCGGCCTCGACATCGGTCCCGGCCGGGACCTGCCAGTCGATGCGCCATACGTCGTCCGGCTGCGGATGGACCAGCACCTGGCGACCGGGGTTCCACGGCGGGTCGAAGAAGAAGCGCCGCTCCCTGGGGAAGGGCAGCGTGGCCCGGATGTCGCAGATCAGGAACAGGTCCTCGTGACTGTGACCCGGGAATCCCATGCCGAGCAGGTGCCGGACCGATGAGTGGGCACCATCGGTCCCCACCGCGTAGGCGACCGTGATCGCCTCGCGCCCGTTGGGTCCGTCGCAGGTCAGGCTGACCGCCTCTCCGTCCTGCTGCAGGCCCTTCAGTCGGTGCTCCCTGCGCAGATCCACCTTGGGCAGCTGGCGCAGGCGGCGCAGCAGCATGGCCTCGACCTCGGACTGGCTGATGTTGACGAACGGCGGGAAGTGGTCGTCGCCGCTGCCGGGAAGCTGGATGCTGAACAGCTCGCGGTCGCGGAAATAGGTGCGGCCGACGTCCCACTGGATACCGCGCTGGGCGACTCGCTCGCCGATTCCCAGCCGGTTCCAGATCTCGAGCGTCTCGCGCTGCATGCACAGCGCCTTGGACCCCTCGCCGGTCGGCGATGGTTGCTCCTCGAGCAGGATGACGCTGAGGCCGCGCTGCGCCAGGCGACCGGCCAGGGTCATGCCGATCGGTCCTGCCCCCACCACGGCAACCTGGGCGTCCAGCACAGGCATGCCCCCGATGATAGGCCGACCCGGCGTCAGGCGGTGAGCTGGTCCCAGGTGACCCGGTCGCGCTCCACCGTCCAGATGCGCGGATGGTCGATCCCGTCCAGCTCGTCCCACGCGCGCTGCACGTTAAAGGGCATCGTGTGCTCGAAGATCGGGAAGCTCCCGTAGCGCGGAGCCAGCGCGGCGTGGGTGGACCGATATGCCTCGCGCGGACTGCCACCTGCCTCCTTCACGGCCCGCGTGCCGTCCAGCACGGCCGACAGGAAGGCGCGCGTGTTGTCGATGGCCTGGCCGACGGCCGCTCCCCGGACGACGGGGCCTCGCCCGCCGACCATCTGGTCTGCGCCCAGGGCGGCGACGCGGTCCAGCGTCGCTCCCCGCCAGTCAGCGATGTGCGCATCGCCCATGTACGGCGCGGCCATGGCCTCCACCAGGTCCCCGGCGAAGCAGATGCGTTCCGCCGGCAGCCAGACCACCAGGTCGCCGCTGGTGTGGCCGCGGCCCAGGAACTGCAGCTCCACCACCCGGTTGCCGAGGTCGATGGCCATGCGCTCCTCGAACGTGTCCGTCGGTCGGGTCAGGCCGGGGATCGACTCGGCGCCCTCGAACAGGCGCGGCATCCGGCCCTGCTCGCTCGCCCAGTCCGCCTCGCCCCGCTCCTCGATCAGGTCGGCCGTCATCCGCGTGGCGACGATCCGCCGCGCGTCGAAGGCGCTGGCACCCAGCACCCGTACCGCGTGGTAGTGGGTCAGCACCAAGTCGCCGAACGGCAAGGGGCTGAGCGTCCGCACCACGTCGATCCAGCGCTGGGCCATGATCGGGGTGGCGCGCGCCTCGATGGCCAGGATGGCATCGGTCCCGATCACGCAGCCGACGTTCGGGTCGCCCTGCGCGGTGTAGGCGTAGACGCCCGACGCCAGCTCCTCGAGCGTCGCCTCCTTGGCGGCCAGGTCGGCGCTGGACGCGAACGGCTTGTTGCTGGTCATGGCAGCCGATGATAACCAGCGAGTAAGCCGCTTCCGGCACCCTGCCGGGCGTGGGACGCCGTCGGCCCGACAAGAACGTCACCCTCCGCCTCGATCCGGACATCGTGATGTGGGCGGGGATTCGCGCCCTGACGCATGGCACGTCGCTCAATGGCGTCGTGCGTGTCTTCCTCGAGAAGTACGCCGCGGTTCCGGATGCGTGGTGGGAGGGCAAGCCGCCGCCCTGGACGCCGGGAGGCCGTTCGGAGGCCGGATGGTCGGTCGGTGATCCGCTGCCCGATGAACTCGATGGCGAGAACCTGCTGGTCGTGGAGGCGGTCGCGGCGGTCACGGAGAGCTCCGGTGAGGAGCCCGCCTGATGTCGGGACCTCTTCGTGCGGCTGTGCGGCTGTGCAGCACGGCGAAGGCCCGACAGCCGCGCGGTGGCTATAAAGGAGAGCTGCACGCCGGACCCGCCTGACGTCGGGACCTCCTCGTGCGGCTGTGCGGCTGTGCGGCTGTGCGGCTGTGCGGCTGTGCGGCTGTGCGGCTGTGCGCCTGCGCCGCTGTGCAGCACGCACCGGCAAGAACCCTCTTGACATTCGAGCGACTCTAAGGTTTACGTTTTGGTGCGGCACGCCGCCCGCCGACCACCGGGGGCACAGAAGGAGCGCAGCAGACGTGATCCGCACCGAGACCACCACCGTGATCCATCGGCCCGCCGCAGAGGTCGTGAGCTACGCGGCCGACATCGAACGCATGACCGAGTGGACCGACATGAGCGCCAGCCGTCGCCTGACCGACGGCTCCACCAGGGAGGGGACGCAGGCGTACGCGGAGGTGGCGCTGGGACCGATGAAGCTGGGCTGGACCTGGGAGGTGACCGACTTCGACCCTATCCGCGGCTACGGCTATCGGACGATCTCGAAGAGCGCGCTGGGCATGGACGGCCGCGTGACCGTCACACCGCAAGGCCCTGACGCCACCCGCGTCGATTACCTCGTCGAAGTCAACACCCATGGCCTGATGCGCCTGCTCGAGCCGCTCCTCCGCGGCGAGATCAGCCGCAACGAAGCCGCCGAGGTGACGCGCCTGAAGGAGCGCCTGGAGGCCAGCTCGAACGGCGAGGCAACCGCCAGCGCGGCGGCCGAGGGGTGACCGGCCGGACTCCCGAGCCGGAACGGGTTTGCCTGTTGCTGGCCGATCTATCGGGCTACACCGAGTACGTCGCCGCCAGCGAGCCGGAGCATGCGCCGTCCATGGCCGGCGACCTGGTCGAGGCGGTGGTGAAGCAGCTGCGCCCGGCATTCAAGCTCGAGAAGTTGGAGGGCGACGCGGCATTCCTGCTGGCGCCGTTGGGCGAACTTGACGGGATGCAGCTCCTGGACGCCATCGATGCTGCGTATGACGCGTTCAGCCGCCGCGTCGAGAGCCTGCGGCAGGGCACGACCTGCGACTGTGAGTCGTGCCGTCGCGTGCCCGACCTGGACCTGAAGTTCGTCGTGCACGCCGGCACGGTCAGCCGCCACCGCGTGGCCGGGCGCCGGGAGGTCGGCGGCACCGATGCGATCCTGGCGCATCGTCTCCTGAAAGCCAGCGCACCGGCCCGGCTGGGTTTGAGCCGATACGTGCTCCTGACCGATGCCTGCCTGGCGGCCCTGCAGATCGGTTCAGATGCCCTGACCGGGCAGCCGGCGATCGAGTCGTTCGAGTACCTGGGCGAGGTGCCCGTGCACGTCCTGCCGCTGGGTGTCAATCCCTCCCGCTCCCGCTGGACCGCGCCGGCCAATCGGAAGCCCCTCGCCGAAACCGAGCTGGAGCTGGCCGCGCCGCCGATGACGGTCTGGGAGGAGCTCACCTCACCCGCCCGGCGTCCGGGCTGGGAGGGTGAGCTGCGGCTGGAAGAGCACGATCCCGATGGCCGACGCGGTGTCGGATCGATGACGACGTGCGTGGCCAACCGGCTGTCCACGGTGGAGGAGATCCTCGAGTGGCAGCCATTCGACAGCTTCGTGCGACGTGCGACCGTCGACGGAGTCGGCCGGGTCACTGGCGAGCATCGGCTGGCGCCGAGTCCGGACGGGTCTCGGACGCAGCTCCATGTTCGCTGGTTCGGCCCACGCACGGCGCAGGCGCTGGTCGTCGGGCAGGCCGAGCGCCTGGCGGTCCTGGCAGAGCACCTGGAGGTGGCCCATGCGAATCGGTGAGCTGGCCCGCGAGCTCGGCATCTCGGCCCATGCCGTCCGGTTCTACGAGAAGTCCGGCTGGCTGCCGAGCCCCGGAAGGGCCGAGAACGGCTATCGCGAGTACGACCGGGCCGATCTGGACCATCTGCGCCTGCTGGTGGACCTGCGGCGCCTGGACCTGCCGCTGGACAGCGCGGCGCGCCTCGCCTCGTGGTGCCACTCCGGCCACTGCGAGCAGACGTCGGTCGCGCTGCCGGCGCAGCTGTCCGAGCGGCGGGCGGAGATCGCCGAGCGCATCGCCGGCCTGCGGGCGCTCGACGCGCGGCTGGCGTCGCTGGAGCGGCACCTGGCCGACGAGGAGCCCCGCTTCGCCGCGCAGCTGCCGATGATCGGCGCGACCGAACCCGGTCCATGCTGCGCGGCGGCCGCCGCGGTCGGAGAGGTCAGCGCGGGCTGCGCCTGCTGCGCCACGGCGCTCGGCTAGCAGCCCGTCGGGCGACCCTCAGGGCGTGACGGTGAGGACCGCGGCCGGCGCCCCGCTCTCCTCTGGAGCGCCGGCCATGATCAGGTAGCGGCCGGGCCGCACCTGCACGAGCATGACGTTGCCGCACGGACCGGTCATGTTGCGCGCGGCTTCGCGCTGGTCCGCATCGCAGTTGGTGGCCTCGAGGCCGGAGGACGACGTGTCCTGCAGGTTGCCGTCCTGGACCTGAGCGATCTGATCCTCGGTCAGCGGCCCCGCCGTGGCGTCAGGTCCAGCCTTCCGTTCGATGAAGGTGACGGCGCCGTCATCCAGGACGAGATAGACGTCGCCGGCCGGAACAGAGTCCGGCTGGAGCTCGACATCAGAGCCGGTCACCGAGATCCGGACCTGCTGGGCGCCCGATGGGATTGGTGCATTGCCGGTGCAGGCCGCCAGCGCGACGAGCAGCGACACGAACGCCGCCACGATCTTCGCCGTGCTCCAAGTGGTTGGGAAGCTGCGGGCAGGCGCGATGGAGTACGTGGCCACGCTCCATTGTCGGGACGAGCGCAACCGCCACGATTGGGCGCCGGCGTCGGCTGTTTACTGGAGCGGCGGCAGCTCCACGACCCGCGCCTCGCGGATGCCCGGCACGCCGCGCAGCCGCGCCAGTACGTCGTCCGGCACCGCCGCATCGACGCTGACCACCATCATCGCCTCGCCGGCGGCCGACAGGCGCGACAGCTCCAGCGACGAGATGTTGACGCCTGCCTCGGCCAGCGCCGTGCCCACCGAGCCCACGATCCCCGGCTGGTCGTGGTGCCGGGTCACGAGCATCAGGCCGCTGAGCTCGGCGTCGATCTCGAAGCCATCGAGGCCGGCGACGTGCGGCCGGCCGTGGGCGGTGGAGCCCGAGAGGCGCAGGGCGCCGTCGCCCTCGCCGGCCTCCAGGGTGACGAGCGAGGTCCAGGGCGCCGGCGCATCGGTCCGCGTCTCGCGCACCGTCAGGCCGCGCTCCCGTGCCACCAGGTCCGCGTTCACCGCATTGACGCGCTGGTCGGTCACGGCCTCCAGGATGCCGGCCAGGGCCGCCGTCCGGATCGGGGCGCAGTCCCATTCGGCGATCTCGCCGGCGTAGGTCAGGCCGATGCAGTCGAAGGCCGCGGGCGACAGCTGCCGGGCCAGGATCGCCAGCCGCCGGCCGAGCTCGACGTAGGGGCGCAGCCGCGGCACGACGTCCGGCGCCACCGACGGGGCATTGATCGCGTAGGTCGGCGTGACGCCGGCCAGCGACTCCAGCAGCTGTTCGGCCATCTCCACCGCCACCCGGTCCTGGGCCTCGGCGGTGGAGGCGCCCAGGTGCGGGGTGAGGACCGTGTTCGGCGCGTCGCGCAACGGGCTGTCGGGTGCCATCGGCTCCGACGCGAAGACGTCAACCGCCGCGCCGGCCAGCCGGCCGTCATGGAGGGCCGCGGCCAGGGCAGCCTCGTCCACGATCCCGCCACGCGCAACGTTCAGCAGGACCGCGCCCGGCTTCATGGCGTCGATCTGGCCGGGACCGATCAGCCCGCGCGTCTGCGCCGTCAGCGGGGTGTGGACCGTGATCACGTCGGCGCGCAGCAGCAGTTCGGGCAGGCCCACCAGTCGGGCTCCATGCTCCGCGGCCTGCTCATCGGTCAGGAACGGGTCATGGGCGACGACGCGCATCTCGAAGCCGTTGGCGCGGCGCGCCACCGCCTTGCCGATCTTGCCCAGCCCGATGATGCCGAGCGTCTTGTGCCGAAGCTCGGCGCCGGTGTACCGACCCCGCTCCCACTCACCCGACCGCAGGGACGCGTCCGCCGCGGGGACGTGGCGCAGCAGCGCCAGCATCAGCGCCATGGTGTGCTCGGCGGCGGCGATGGTGTTGCCGGTCGGCGCGTTGACGACCATCACCCCGGCCCGGGTGGCCGCCGCCAGGTCGATGCGGTCGGTTCCCACCGAGGCCACGCCGACCACCGACAGGCGCGGCGCCGCGGCGGCCAGCAGCTCGCCGTCGACGCGCGTCTGTGAGCGCACCACCAGCCCGTCCCAGCCGCCCTCCTCGCCCAGCGTCGTCAGGAGGGCCGCGCGCGCCAGCCCGGTGCGCACGGTCACGTCGTGGGCGGCCGCCAGGACGTTGCGACCGGCCTCGGCGATCGGCTCGGCGACGAGGATGCGGGCCATGAATCGAGTGTAGGGGCTAACCTTGGGACCGATGCACCAGTTCCTTGGAGCGGGGCTCGCGCTGTTGTTGGCGGCGGGCCTCCCGCTCAGCCCGCCCGCCGACGCTGCTGCGCAGGGCAGGGTCTACACCATCATCGCCGCCGGCGACATCGCGTCCTGCAGCTATGCCACCGACTCACGGACCGCCGCGCTGGTCGGGCAGCAATCGGGGACCGTGGTCGTGCTGGGCGACAACGCCTACACGAGGGGGAGCGCCGCGCAATACCGCAACTGCTACGGACCGACCTGGGGCCGCTTCCTGGCGCGGACGCGGCCGGTGCCGGGCAATCATGAGTACCAGACCCCCGGCGCCTCCGGCTACTTCGGCTACTTCGGCGCGCCCGCCGGCTCGCCGCACCGGAGCTGGTACGCGTACAACCGCGGCTCGTGGCGGATCTACGCCCTCAACTCGAACTGCACCGAGATCGGCGGCTGCTGGGTCGGCTCGCGGCAGCAGCGCTGGCTGGCAGCCGACCTGCGTGCGCATCCCCACCGCTGCGTGCTCGCCTACTGGCACCACCCCTACTTCAGCTCCGGCTACCACGGCAACGACAGCATCACGCGGGGCCTCTGGAAGACGCTGCATGCCGCCCACGCCGAGATCGTCCTCAACGGCCACGACCATGACTACGAGCGGTTCAGACCCCAGGACTGGCGGGGCCAGCTGGAACCGACGCGCGGCATTCGTGAGTTCGTGGTAGGCACCGGCGGCACGAGCCTGCGCCCGTTCGAGGAGATCCAAGCGAACAGCCAGGTGCGCAACCGCACGGCGCACGGCGTGCTGCGGCTGCGCCTGCACGAGGGCATGTACCGCTGGCGTTTCCTCTCGATAGGCGGCTCGTTTACCGACTCAGGGACGACCAGCTGCCACTGAATCAGGGGCGTCGCAGCCTGACTTCGCATGCTTCCGCGTGTAGAGTGTGCGCTGGCATGCGACTCGCAGAGGGATTTGGGCACCCATGATCCGACGCCATCTGATGGCCCTGCGCATCGGCCTCATGGCCCTGGACGGCCTGATCGCCGCTGCGGTTTTCATCGGCGTGGCCGCCCTGCGCTATCGGGATGGAGACCCCGATGCGCTCTGGCGCGCCATGGACATCGCCCCGTGGCTGGCGGCCGTTCTCTTCGCCACGCTGTGGGTGCTGGCGCTGTGGACGGTTGGCCTGTATCGGCTCAGTGCCCGCTGGAACGTGTGGACCGAGGTGCGCGACATCGCGCGCGCCACCCTGCTGGTCATCGCGCTGACCCTGTCCGCCCTGTTCCTCTTCAAGCAGAACGACGTCAGCCGCCTGTACCTGATCATCCTGTTCATCGCGGAGCCGACGGTGACGCTGATCGGCCGGCTCGGCTTCCGGGCCGTGTTCGAGGCCTCGCGCCAGCGGGGGCACAACGCGCGCTACATGGTCATCGCCGGCACCGGCCGCCTGGCCCAGGACTTCGCCGACCAGCTCGAGCAGCATCGCGGCCTCGGCGTCCAGGTGATCGGGCACCTGCGGGCGCCGGGCGAGCGCAAGGCGGCAGTGACCCGTCCGATCCTGGGCACCATCGACGACATCGAGGAGATCCTGCACGCGCAGGTCGTTGACGAGCTGGGCGTCTGCCTGCCGGCCAGCGCATGGGAGTATCTCGATCCGCTGACCCAGATCGCCGCCAGCGAGGGGAAGACGGTGCGCATCGCGGTCGACCCGGTCCACGAGCTGCCATCCGGGGACGCCGAGGAGGTCTTCGACCGGTTCCTGGTGCGCTCCATCGTGAACGACGGGCACCGCGAGGCCGGGCTCATCTTCAAGCGCCTGATCGACATCGTCGGCGCCGGGCTGGGCCTGATCATCCTCAGCCCGATCCTGCTCGGCACCGTGCTCGCCATCCGCCTCTCCGACCACAAGCCCGCCCTCTTCGGGCAGACGCGCATCGGCCTCCATGGGCGGCCGTTCACGATGTACAAGTTCCGCTCGATGGTGATGGATGCCGAGGCCCGCCTGCATGAGGTCAGGCACCTGAACGAGCGCAGCCACGTCGCCTTCAAGGCGACCAACGATCCGCGCATCACGCGCATCGGCCGCGGGCTGCGGCGGACCTCGATCGACGAGCTGCCCCAGCTGTGGAACGTGCTGACCGGCTCGATGAGCCTGGTCGGGCCCCGCCCGCCCCTGCCGCGCGAGGTGGTGAACTACGACATCTGGCATCGCCGCCGGTTGTCGATGAAGCCGGGCATGACCGGCCTGTGGCAGGTGGAGGCTCGCAACGAGGCCGACTTCGACGCGTGGGTCGAGCACGACCTGGTCTACATCGACGGCTGGTCGCTGTGGCTCGACTTCAAGATCCTGGCGAAGACCCTGCCGGCCGTGCTGGCCAACGCCGGCCGCTGACAGGACCTCCCCGAGCGCGGTCGTCTCAGAACGGGAAGACGATCGGAATCAGGATGAGGCTCAGGACAATCGTCACCAGGTTCAGCGGCACACCCACACGTGAGAAGTCGCTGAAGCGGTATCCGCCGAGGCCATACACCATGAGGTTGGTCTGGTAGCCCAGCGGGGTGAGGAACGACAGGCTGGCGCCCATCATGATGGCGATGACGAACGGGCGGGCATCCGACCCCAGGGTGACCGCTGTCGCCACGCCGATCGGGAACATGAGAGCCGCGGCGGCGTTGTGCGAGACCAGCTCGGTCAGGATAACCGTCGCGACCATGATCGCCGCCAGGGCACCGATGGGCCCCAGCGGCGACATGACATCTACCAGACCACCGGCCACAGACTCGGCTAGGCCGCTCGACGCGACCGCCGACCCGAGTCCAAAGGCGGCGGCGATGAGCACCACGATCTGCAGATCCACCGCGTCACGAGCCTGCCGCAGCGTCAGGACGCGGGTGCCGACCACGATCAGGGCAGCCGCGACCGAGGCCTGCAGGATGGGGACGAGGCCGGATCCGGTTGCCAGCACGAAACCCAGCCCCACCGCAGCGACCAGCCACGCACGCCGTGGCTGACGAGGCGAGATGCCTGATAGCGACGCAATGACCAGAAAGTCCGGACGGTCGCGCCAGCGTGCGCGGAACCCGGGATCGGCGAGGACTAGCAGCGTGTCACCCACCCGCAGCGGCACGTCACCCAATTTGGCGTTGACACGCTGCCCGGCGCGATGGATGGCGATGACGGCAGCGTCGTAGCGAGCACGGAAATCAACCTGCTTCAGCGTCTGACCCACCAGGTCGCCGCCGGCCCCCACCACCACCTCGTAGAAGGCGTGAACGGTGCCGGCCAGGGAGCTGATCTGGCGCGCCTCGGCTGAGACCAGGCCGCGCACCCGCTGGAGGTCGACGATGTTATCGACGCGCCCCACGAACGTGAGCAGGTCACGGCCCTGCAGGAGCTCGTCGGGACTCACCGGTGCGATCGATCGGCCGTCGCGCTGGATCTCCACCAGGAAGACGCCCTGCAGGCGGCGCAGGCCGGCGTCCGTGACCGACGCGCCATCGGCTTCCCCGCCGCGCCTGACCCGCATCGTCACGGTGAAGTCGCGCCTGGTGCCGGTCAGGGTGCTGCCCACCGGACTCCGATCTGGCAGAAGTCTCGGCGCAAGCACCACGACCGCCGCCACGCCGGCGATTGCGATGGGGAGTCCCACCAGCGTCGGCTCGAACAACTCCAGCGGCGGCATGCCGGCTTCCACGAGCAGGCCGGAGACGGTGAGGTTGGTTGACGTCCCGATCGCGGTCACCACCCCGCCCAGGATGGCCGCGAAGCTGACTCCCATCAGGAAGCGGGAGGCGGGCAGGTTGCGGCGTGCCGAGATGTCGACCACGGCCGGGATCGTCATCGCCACGAGGGTGGTGTTGTTGACGAAGGCGCTGATGCCCGCGAGCGGGAAGAGCAGTCGGCCCAGGATCCCGGTGGAGGTGGTGGCGCCACGAAAGAGGCGCGCGACGATGGGCTGCATGATGCCCGCCACGTCCACCGCCCGGGCCACGATCAGCAGGCTGGCGATGATGATCGGGGCCTCGTTGCTGAATCCCGCGAAGGCCTGCTCCGGCGTGATGACCCCAACCAGCATGAGCAGCATGCTGGAACCGAGGACCGCTGCGGCCGGCGCCACACGCTCGGTAAAGAGCACGGCCACCAGCACCACCAGCACGGCGAGCGTGATCCAGGCGCTCAGCTCCATCGGCTGCTCAGGCCTCCGGTGGTGTGTGGGCGGTCAGCTGGTCAGGCGGCCGGCGGGCTGTAGCCCAGCTCCTCCAGCTTGGCCAGCACCTTGGCGGCCGACTGCTCCGGCGTCTCGCTGCCGTCGGTCTTGCACACCACCTCCGGGTCCAGCGGCTCCTCGTACGGGTCGTCGACGCCGGTGAAGCCGGTGATCTCGCCGGCCATCGCCTTCTTGTAGAGGCCCTTCACGTCGCGGTCGGCCAGCACGTCCAGCGGCGCCTCCACGTAGACCTCCACGAAGCGGCCGATGTTGGCGCGGACCTGGTCGCGGATCTCACGGTAGGGGCTGATGGCAGCGCCGATAGCCACCACGTCGTTGCGCGACAGGACCTCGCACACCCAGCCGATGCGCAGGATGTTGGTGTCGCGGTCCTCCTTGCTGAAGCCCAGGCCCTTCGACAGGTGGGTGCGCACCACGTCGCCGTCGAGCACCTCGACCTTGTGGCCGCGGTTGCGCAGCTCCTCCTCCAGGAGGTGGGCGATGGTGCTCTTGCCCGATCCGGAGAGGCCGGTGAACCAGATGGTGAAGCCGGTCGTCTCGCGCTCGTGCAGCGTGCCGGCGCCGCCGCCAAGGTGGATGGTCTGCCCGTGGCGATCCTTCGTGGTGGTCAGGTCGGGCGCCGCAGGCGCCGGTCGATCGGTCTGTGTCATGTGTCCTTCGTCGTGTGGGGTGTGGTCAGCGCGCCGCGGCCGGCTCGCGATAGGCGTCGATCAGGATCTGGGCCACCTCCGGGCGGCTGAACTCCTGCGGCGGCATCTCGCCGGATGACAGGAGCTCGCGCACCTTGGTGCCCGACAGGATCAGGTGCTGGTCGTCGCCATGCGGGCAGGTCTTGTAGGAGGCCATGCCCTCGCAGGCGTGGCACCAGAAGGTGTGCTCGAAGAAGAGCGGGGTGATGCCCAGCTCGTCCGGGGCGAACTCGTCGAAGATCTTCTGCGCGTCGTAGGTGCCGTAATAGCTGCCGACGCCGGCGTGGTCGCGGCCCACGATGAAGTGGGTGCAGCCGTAGTTCTTGCGGGCGATGGCGTGGAAGATCGCCTCGCGCGGACCGCCGTAGCGCATGGCGGCCGGGTACACGCTCAGCAGCGTGCGATCGGCCGGGTAGTAGTCGGCCAGCAGCGTCTCGTAGGCGCGCATCCGAACGTCGGCCGGGATGTCGTCCGACTTGGTGTCGCCCACCAGCGGGTGGATCATCAGCCCGTCGGTGACCTCCAGTGCCACCTTGGTCAGGTACTCGTGGGCCCGATGGATGGGGTTGCGCGTCTGGAAGCCGACCACCCGGCTCCAGCCCTTCTCGGCGAAGATGGCGCGCGTCTCGGCCGGCGTGCGGCGATAGGCGGCGAACGGCGGATCGGCCGGACCGTTGAGCACGGTGACGTCGCCGCCCAGGTAGACCCCACCCGCGGCGAAGATGCGGGCGACGCCCGGATGCGCGTCCTCGGTGGTGCGGAACACCTGCTCCGCCTCGTGTTGGGCGTCGTAGGTGTACTTCTCGGCCAGCTCCAGGATGCCGAGCAGGCGACCGTCCTCGTCGCGCAGGGCGATCTCGCTGCCGATCTGCAGGGAATCCGCCTCGTCGCGTGGCACGGCCAGCGTGACCGGGATCGACCAGGGCAGGCCGTTGGCCAGCCGCATGGTGTCTACCACGGAGCGGTAGTCTGCCTCGCCCATGAAGCCGGTCAGCGGGCTGAAGGCGCCGTTGCCGATCAGCTCCAGGTCCGAGGCGGCCACCGAGCCGATGGCGATGGACGGAAATGCATCGGCGCGTTCGAGCGCGCCCTCGCGCTCCGCACCGATGGGGGCACGATCGATGAGGGTGCCGCCGTGCGGCACCGAGGTGCGATCCTGGGTCAAGCGTGATCTCCTAAAAAGGCAGCACGTGCAAGGTGCCCGCGGGCACGACGTGCCGCGGCGTGCGGTCGCGTGGGTCGTTCCATGGTACACCGGCCGGCGGGCGGGCCGCACGGCCGGCGGCCGGCCTCGATCCCGGGCCCGCCGATGATCGAGTAGCCTGCTGCGCGATGTCCACCCCTCGCTCGGCCGCCGAGACGACCGCACTGCGGCGTCGGGTGCCGGTCGCTGCGGCCGTCGTGGCGGTGCTGCTGCTGCTCGTGGTCGCGCTGCTGGCGGACTTCGGGCGGCCTCCGGCTGCGCCGGGCAGCGCCACTGGCCGGCCCAACATCATCGTCGTGCTCACTGACGACCTGGACGTGGAGCTGTGGCAGCAGCTCGCGCTGCACGACACCATTGGCGGCCGTCACTTCACCGAAGCGTTCGTCACCTCGCCGTTGTGCTGCCCGTCGAAGGCATCCATCCTGACCGGCCTCTACGCCCACAACCATGGCGTGATGGCCAACAACCCACCCCAGGGGGGCCTCTACGCCGCGCTGCGGAACGGCCTGGAGGACTCGACGCTGCCGGTGTGGCTGCAGCAGGCCGGCTACCGGACCGGCTTCATGGGGCGCTACCTGGTGGGCTACGGATCGCGCGACGCCGGGCCCAGCTACGTTCCGCCCGGCTGGGACCGATGGGTCGGCCGCGTCTCCCCGACCCCGGCCGGCTACCGCGACATCGAGTTCAGCTTCGACGGCAAGGTCGGGTCGCTGGCCGGCAACGAGGGCTGGCACTACCTCCCCGAGGCACGCGCCTTCATGCGATCGGCCGGAGCGCAGCCGTACTTCCTGTTGCTGGCGACGATGGCGCCGCACGCGCCGTGGGGTGGGCGCGGCTACCCCGGCGATCCCGCCCGCCGCGCCGCGACCATGCGGCCGATCGAGCTGCTGGTCACCGAGCTCATCGGCGAGATGGGGCCGAACACGTACCTCTTCTTCACCTCGGACAACGGATATCACCTCGAGCCTGAGCCCGGCAAGAGCACGCCCTACGACTCGGACACGCGGGTGCCGCTGGTGGTGGTCGGTCCGGGCGTCACGGCCGGCACGGACGATCACTTCGCGCTGAACATCGACCTGGCGCCGACCATCGCCGAGCTGGCGGGCATCGAGCCGCCGGACCCGGTCGACGGCGTATCGCTGGTCCCGCTGCTGCGTGGCGAGTCGCCTCCCTGGCGCGAGGAGTTCACGATCGAGCTGCTCGGCTTCACGGCGGTTCGCACCCAGGACGCGCTCGAGATCCACTGGGCGGACGGCCGAGTCGAACGCCAGCCGCTCTGACGCCCCGGGGCTGCGGAGGCCGCTGGGCGAGCCACTGGCTACAATCCTGCCGCCGGCAGCCGATCGCCGGCCATGATTTCAGCCGGAGGTTCGTTTGACGGTCGCCGAGACGCGCGGGTCCGACATGGCGGAGGTCGCCAGGGCGATGCGCGATGCCCGCCGCATCACCGCCATCTGCCACGAGAACCCGGACGCCGACACCATCGGCGCCGCCGTCGCGGTCAGCCTGATCGCCGAGCGGCTAGGCGCGGAAACCGAGATCGTCAGTGCGGATGGCTTCCCGCCGGCCTTCGCCTTCCTCCCCCGGGCCGATCGCGTCCGCCGCCAGCCGGGCCTGGAGCCGGACCTGGCCGTCATCTGCGATGCCGCCACCCTGGAGCGGGTCGGCCGCATCGCGACTGAGCAGGCCGAGTGGTTCGCCAGCGCGCGGATCCTGAACATCGACCACCACATCAGCAGCTCGTACTACGGCGACCTGAACCTGGTCGACCCGGCCGCGGCGGCGACCTGCCAGGTGCTCACCGGGTTGGTCGACGCGCTCGGCATCCCGCTCGACGCCGACCTGGGTTCCGCCCTGCTGACCGGCATCGTGCGCGACAGCCAGGGATTCTCCGATGGAGCGACGTCCGGCGAGACGCTGCGCGTCGCCGCGCGAATGGTCGACGCCGGGGCGCCGATCGCCCTGATCCAGCGCCGCGTCCTGTCCGAGCTGCCGTTCGCAACCGTCGCCCTATGGGGCAAGATGCTGGCCGCAGTCGGCCAGGATGGCGGGGGCAGGATCGTGCATGCCGGCCTGACGCTGGCCATGCTCGACGAGACCGGGACCCAGCAGCATGACGCGGACGGCCTGGCCGAGTTCCTGGCCAAGACCAAGGATGCGGACGTGACGTTGCTGCTGCGCGAGCTCGGTCCCGCGGAGACGCGCGTCAGCGTCCGCACCTCCGACGCGGTCGATGCGACCGCCATCACCCGGCCGTTCGGGGGCGGAGGCCACGTGCGCCGCGCCGGCTGCACGGTCCGGCGCCACCTTGACGAGGCGATCCCGCTGGTCCTGGAGGCCAGCCGCGCGGCCCTGGACGGCGGCGGGGCTACCGCCTGACCGGCTGCCGGTCACGCCCGACGTGAACGCCGAGGGATCCGCCACCACCGTCGCCTCCGCCCCGTGGCGGGCCTCGGTCCTGGGACGCCACTGGCACGAGGCGGTCGCCCTCACGCTTCTGCTGGTGGCGATGGCGGTGCTGGCCCTGCGCGAGCTGGGCGATCTCAGCCTGTGGCGCGACGAAGTGGCCAGCGTGGTCTTCGCGAAGGGCTCCCTGGGCGACCTGCTCAACCTGGTGGATCGCAACCGCGACTCGGTCGGCCTGGCCAACATGGCGACCTACTACCTGCTGCTGCACTTCTGGCTGGCGCTGGGTGAGTCGGAGGCCCAGATCCGGCTGCTGTCGGTGATCTTCGGCGTGGCCAGCGTGGTGCCGGTCTACTTCATCGGCCGGCGCCTGGCCGGCTGGATGGCCGGCGCGCTGGCGGCCGGGATCTACGTCCTGATCCCATATGCCATTCACTACAGCCAGGAGGCGCGCGGCTACTCGATGGCCACGCTGGCGGCCGGCCTGCTGACCTGGCTGGTGCTGATCGGCGTGGATCGGCGGCGGGCCTGGCCCTGGCTGGCCTACGGCCTGGTCGCCGCCGTCGGGCTGTACGTGCACTTCTTCATCGGGCTGGTGGTTGCCGCCCACGGCGCCTGGCTGCTGGCGACCCGGCAGGTGCCGCCCCTGATGGGTGCGCTGGCCGCCGTGGTGCCGATCCTGCTGGCGCTGGTGCCGATCCCGTTCATCATCAGCGAGTTCGGGGGGACGCAGGAGTGGATTCCGCCACTGACCTGGGAGCTGCTCGGCCGCGAGCTGCCGGCGCTGGCCGGCAGTCAACCCCTGCTGCTGGCCTTCACCGTGCTGGGCGCCGTCGCCATCGGCCTCAACCGACGCGATCCGCGCATCTGGCTGCTGGTCGCCTGTGTCGTGCTGCCGATCGTCGGAGCGGCGCTGGTGTCGCTCATCAAGCCGATCTTCATCGGCCGCTACCTGGTGGTGGTGCTGCCGCACGTGGCGCTCCTGGCGGCGGCCGGGATCATGGCCATTCACCGGCCGGTCGTGCGGGTCGGCGCAACGGCCGCCATGGCTGCGCTGCTGCTGTTCGCCCTGCCCGCCGCCTACGCCGACGTGCGGCAGCAGGACTGGCGTGGTGCCGGAGCCTGGATCGCCGCGGCAGCGCAGCCCGGCGATCAGATCGTCGCCGCCGGGCCAGGCCGCCGATCTATCCTCTACTACCTCGATCGCGCCGGCCACGAGCCGCTGCCGACGAGCAAGGTCGGGACGGCGATCGAGGACGACGTCGCGCAGCGCATCTGGGTCCCGATCGACGAGACGGCCGCCGATACCTCCGCGCGCAGCCGCCTGGAGCAGAGCTTCGGGGTGATCCAGGAGCGCGAATTCGGCGACAGCCTGACGGTGCTGCTCATGACCAGGTCGGCCGGGGGATCGGGCTGAGATGACGCGCCTGTCGACGCGCATCTCGTCGTGGCTGAGACCGGCGAACGGCGGCGCGGCGGCGACCGCCGCCGTCCCGGACGCCGGGGCGAGTGGCGGTGGCCTCCGGGAGCGGCTCGGATCGCTCGACTGGGTGGGCGCGCTGGGCCTGCTGCTGCCGATGGCCGTGCTCTTCGTCCTCTCGCTGCAGGCGCTGGGCGCGGTCAGCTTTTGGCGCGACGAGGTCTCGACCGTCTACTTCGCGGAGGGCTCGCTGGGCGACCTGCTGACGATCATCGGGCGGGATCGGACGAAGGTGGGGCTCGCCAACATGGCGACCTTCTACCTGATCCTCCACTTCTGGCTGTTCGTGGGCGAGACGGAGGCACGAGTGCGCTTCCTGTCGGTCATCTTCGGGGTCGCCGCGGTGGTGCCGGTGTGGCTGGTGGCGCGACGGCTGGCGGGATCGATCGGCGCCGCCATCGCGGCCGGCACCTTCGCGCTGATCCCATTCGTGATCGCCTACAACCAGGAGGCGCGAGGCTACTCACTGGCGGTCCTGATCTGCGCCACCCTCACCTGGCTGGTGCTGGTCGGCGTCGAGCGCCGGACCGTGCTGCCGTGGCTGGCGTACGGCCTGCTCGCCGCGCTGGGGCTGTACGTCCACTTCTTCGTGGCGCTGGTGATCGCGACGCACGGGATCTGGGTGCTCGCCACGCGCTCCATCCCGCCCTGGCGGGCCGTGGTCGCGGGCCTGGCGCCGATCCTCCTGGCGGCGGCGCCGCTTCCCTACATCATCCTCGAGTACGGCGCCGAGCACGAGTGGATTCCGCCGCTGAACGTCACCCGCATCCTCGACGCGGTCACCGACCTCTCGGGCAGCACGCTGCTGCTCGGCGCCTTCATCGGCCTGATCGTGGTCGGCGCGGTGATTTACCGCCGCGATGCCCGCTACTGGCTGCTGGTGGGAGCCGCGCTGGGGCCGATCGTCGGCGCCCTGCTCATCTCGCTGGTGAAGCCGTTCTTCATCCCGCGCTACCTGATCGTGTCGGTCCCGGCCCTGGCGATGATCGCCGGCGTCACGCTGGCCGCGCTGCGGCCGAACCTGCTGCGCATCGGTGCCGTCGCGTTGATGGGGCTGGCCCTGGTTATGGCCGTGCCGGCCGCCTACGACCACTCGGGCCGCATCAACTGGCAGCGCGCCGGCCGTTTCGTGGCGGAGCGCGCCCAGCCCGGCGACATGATCGTGATGGACTCCTGGAACCAGTCGCCGCTGATGTACTACCTGGCCCGCGCCGACGCCTCGGTCCGGCTCGAGCACGTGCTGATCGCGGAGGCGCTGGGACGCCACGACGGCGAGGCCGTCTGGCTGTCGATGACCCGCATGCGGCGCGACGACATGCAGAACATGCTTCGGTCGCTGGGCCTGCGCTACGACGTGGACACGATGCGCACCTTCGGCCCTGGCACGCGGATCTACCGGATGGTGCCGCGGCCCTGAAACCGCGTCGGCACGGGCGAATTTGCTACGATCCGCCGGTCCCTGTCATCCCTGAAAGGAAGCGGTGAGTTCAGCAGTCCGCGCGGAGGCGCCTGCGCGTCGTCACCGGCGGCCGAGCACCAGGACCCTCCTCCACTCGCTCCTGCGGCCGTCGCGGTTCGCGATGGTCGGCATCATCGGCATCGCCGTCAATGCCCTGGCGCTCGTCTTCTTCACCGAGGTGCTGGGCATCCACTACGCCCTGTCGGCGATCCTCGCCTCGCAGGTCTCGACCCTGCACAACTTCATCCTCACCGAGCTGTGGGTCTTCCGCGGCCGCGAGGCTCGCCGTCACCTCCTCGTCCGCTATCTGACCTTCAACGCCCTGAACATCGCCACCCTGGCGATCCGCGTGCCGGTGCTGCTGGTCAGCACCGAGTGGTTCGGAATCCACTACCTGGTCTCGAACTTCATCGCCATCGCCCTCACCTTCGGGGTCCGCTACTTCATCGCCGACAACTGGATCTGGGCCGGCCGCGACGCGCGCGACCAGGTCGCCGTCGACGGCTGGTTCAACTACGACGTGCAGGGCCTGACCCGGCTGCAGTCGCGGGCGGCGCTGCCGGAGCTGGCGGCCTTCAACCAATCGACCGCGATCGAGCCCGACATCGTGATCGATCGCCGGCGCGGGCTGGGCGGCCTGCCGCGGCTCCGCGTCGCGGTTCGCAGCGAGGGGAGCCGCATCACCTACCGGGAGCAGCTCGGGCTGATGGGCGTCGCCTTCGACGTCGACCTGGCCCGTCCGATCCGCATCCACGCCAACTGGCTGCTGTCTTGGTCGCATCACGTCCTGTACACGAATGTCGTCGAGCCGCTGCTGCGCTTTCACCTGGCCAGCCGCGATGCCGTGCTGCTGCACTGCGCATCGGTGGACACCGAAGCGGGAGCCCTGCTCCTTTCGGCGCAGACCGACACCGGCAAGACGAGCACCCTGCTGCGGCTGCTGATGCGTCATCCGTGGGGCTTCATGGGCGATGACATGGCCATCGTGCGGGCCGACGGACGGGTGCTGGCCTATCCGAAGCCGATGACGCTGTCGCTGCACACCATGAGCGCGGTCAGCGATTCCGCCCTGCCGCTCGCCGACCGGGTGATGCTCGGCATCCGGAGCCGGGTCCACTCCAAGCAGGGCCGCTCGATCGGCCACGCGCTGGGGCGCCTGCCGGTGCCGATCGTGACGATCAACGCCGTCGTCCAGCTGCTGGTGCCGCCTCCCAAGTACCACGTCACCTCCCTGGTCGACTGCGACCTGACCGACGAGGCGCCACTGGACAGCGTGATCCTGATGGAGCGCGGAGCCCCAGCCGTCGAGGATGGCCTGGCCGTGGAGGGCGCGCTGGACGAGCTGCTGGCCAACACGGAGGACGCGTACACGTTCCCGCCGTTCGGCTGGTTCGCGCCGTACCTGCGCTTCGACGGGATGGACCTCGACGCCCTGCGCGCGCGCGAGCGCGACCTGCTCCGCCGCGCAATCTCGCCGGCGCGCCGGATGCGCCTGCGCGTCGCCGGCCACCAGTGGGCGGAGCTCATCCCGGATCTGCTGGCCGGCCGGGACGATCATCGCGTGGCGGTGGCCGTCGCGCCCGCCGAGCTCACGTCGGCCACCGGCTAGAGGCCTTACCCCCGGTGGACTTCTGACCCATGGCGGCGCAGGCCCGCATCAGCCACGCTGGACGCGATGAGGTCGAGGTCCATGGTCCTGGGGGTGAGCCTCGCTGCGCTGGTCGCCGCGGCGCTCACGGCCGTGCCTCCTGCCCAGCCGGTCGTGGCCGCCGGCACCACCCTGTACGTCGACGGCAAGCACGGTGACGACGGCAACAGCGGCCTGAGCTGGAACGCGGCGCTGCGCACCATCAATCGCGCCGCTCGCAAGATCCCACGCTTCGCCCCGGCCGCCGGCTGGACGGTCATCGTGCGCGGCTACGCCGATCACATCTACCGCGAACGTCCGGTCCCCGGCGGCTATGCCCGGTGGGGCACCGATTCCAACCCGGTCGTGTTCATGGCCGATGGCTGGACGCCCGGCGGAACGTCGTACACCAAGCCCGTCGTCTCCGGCGGCATCGCCGCCCCGCTGCCCGGCAAGTCCTGGCAGCCCGACACGGCCGGGGTATGGAGCACGGCCTGGAACGAGACACCAGGCGGATTCGATCGGGCCAAGCCCTACTCGGCGGCAATCTTCCAGGGCCAGACGCGCTGGCTGTGGCAGCACGCCAGCCTGGCCGACCTGCGCGGGAAGGCGCATCGTGGTGACGGCGGCTACTGGTACGACGCCGGCGCCCAGCGCCTGTACGTGGCCACCCGCGGCGGCGTCACGCCCGGATCGGTCTCGATCGAGGTCCCGGTGCGGATGGGCTTTTACTTCGCCGGCAGCTCCGGCGCCCACCACATCTCGGTCCGCGGCTTCAGCATCCGGCACGCGATGATGGGCGTTACCTTCCACCTCGGTGCCGACTTCAATACTGCCTTCGACAATGACGTGCTGGGCAGCTCGCCGATGGCCTTCGCCACCTCCGGCCGCGTCCTGAGCGGGGGCGGCGTCGACGAGGCGGTCGGCAACGCCTTCTTGCGCAACACCGCTTCGTACAGCGTCCTGCAGGGCTTCAAGGTTGACGCCGGATCGCGCAATACCGTCATCTGCGACAACACCATCCACCACAACGCCGTGCAGGGGGTCAAGGTGCAGGGCGCGGCCGATGGCGGCGACCCACGGCAGACCCGGGGCACCGAGGTCTGCGGCAACCTGATCAGCGACCAGGATGCCCGGCGGCCTGGTGCCTCGCGCAACGACGAGAACCCGAACGGGGTGACCCTGTCGAACGGCGCCAAGGGCTCGTACGTCCACCACAACACCATTCGGCGCAACACGGTCGGCATCCAGGTCAACCAGCGTGGCAGCGGTGGTGATCCGATCGGCGGCACCCAGATCAGCCGCAACGTCATCGCCGGCAACCACCATGCGGGGCTCAACCTGCGCGACGGCGTCGCCAGCCGCTCCGACGGCATCGGCTCGCTGGTCGGGCGCTACAACGTCTATTCGCGCAACGGGACCGGCATCATCGTCGCCCGCGGCAGCACGAACAAGACCTTCGAGCACGAGACGGTGTACGACAGTGTCGGGAACGGGGTGGAGGTCGGCTGCGGCGGCTGCGCCACCTCGGAGATGGACATGACCGACAGCCTGATCTCGCACAACGGCCGCTACGGCCTGGTGATCGGACCGGGCCAGGACGCGCAGGTCTCGTACGTCGGCCTGCCCTCGAACCGCTCGGGCTCGGTATCCGGGCCGGCCGCCAAGGCGCACCTCAACACCCAGCGGGCGGGCTACCTCTCGCTGGATCCGGCGAGCGACGACTTCGTGCGCATCGGCGCCACCTCGTTCCAGTACACCGCCGGCCTCGGCGGCCAGCCGGTCGGCGCCCGCTACTAGCCGGCTGCCCGCCAGTCGCCCAGGTCGCGCTCCAGGAGCGACTCCAGCTCGCCGAGATCGGCGCTGAAGTCGGCCGTCAGGCGCCGCCGCGTGGCATCGTCCAGCGCCTCGCGTTCCAGCGCCCGGCTGTCGGCCGCGGCCCGCGCCCCTGGCCGCATCCGGGCCGGCACCAGCGGCGCCAGCAGGCGCCGCACGGGGTTGCGCCGGCTGAGCAGCACTCCGCGCCAGCCGGAACGTGGCACGCCGCCACGGTTCGGCCGGGCGCTGAAGTCAGGGTCGAAGCCCGGGTCGACCCCCAGGAACTCGAAGGTGCGGCGCAGCGTCGCGGCCGGATCCGAGGCGAGATCCTCGTACAGGTGGACCAGCAGCCGCTCGCGCGGGAAGCGGTCGAGGTACCGGCGCAGCTGGCGGCCGTAGAAGCCGAGGTCGCGGTAGCGCCATAGGAAGCCCCAGCCGTCGCGGATTCGCTCCTCCTCGAGCGCCAGGGCCGATGCGAAGTCGGGCGCCGGTTCGCGTCCCTGTCGCTTGAGGTGCTGGTAGCTGGAGAAGGCCCGATCGGCCGGCTGGCGCAGGATGGCGAGCAGCCGCACGTCCGGCAGTTCGTGCGCGATGCGCGCCGCCGCCTCCTCGCGGTAGAGGTACAGGTTCGAGGCCTCGCCGACCGCTCGGGCCTGGCCGGCATCGGCGAAGAGTGCGTCGTACGCCTGCCGGCTGGTGATGGCCCGCCCGATCGTCGCCCCGGGTCCGCGAAAGGCGGGGCGCTCACCTTCGGCGAAGGCGAAGTACTGCGGCTCCTTGACCGAGGGCATGAACACGTCGGGGTGCTGGCGCACGAAGCTCCACAACGCGGTCGTGCCCGACTTGGCGGCGCCGATGATCAGGAAGGTCGGCTTCACCTGCGGATCACCGCCTGGAACAGGTCGGCATACGCCGCCACCGATGCCGCCGGCGTGAAACGCTCCGCCCGCTCGATCGCGCCGGCCCGCAGCCGCTGCCCGAACTCGGGGTCGCGCAGGATGCGGAGGATCGCGTCCGCCAGCGCACGCGGATCGGCGGGGGGCACGAGCAGGCCGGATCGTTCCGGCTCGATGATCTCGTTCGGGCCGAACTCGACGTCGGTGGCCACGATGGCGGCGCCCACCCGTGCCGCCTCGACCAGCACGAAGCCCATGGTCTCCCAGTCGGAGGCGAGCACGAAGGCGGTTGCCTGGCGCATGTAGGGGAAGGGATTCGCCACGTAGCCCAGGAAGCGGGCCGCCTCGGCCACGCCAAGCTCGGCCGCCAGCGCCTCCAGGGCGGCGCGCTCCTCGCCGTCGCCCAGCACCAGCAGGCGTGCCGGCACCTCCCGCCGCACCAGGGCCAGGGCGCGGAGCAGGTTCGGGTAGGCCTTCTGCTGCGCCAGGCGGCCAACGGCCACCAGGACCGGCTGCCCGTCCACCAGCCACGGGTGCGGCGGTTCGGACGGCGCCGCCATGGCGTCGATCTCGGGATCGAAGGGGTTGTAGATGGTGCGCACCCGTGCCGGAGGAAGGTGCAGCTCGGCGATGAGCGCGCCACGCAGCCCCTCGGAGACTGCCACCACCGCCGCCGCCCCGGGATAGAGGCGGCCCGCCAGCCACAGCTGGGCACGCTTGCCCGCCGTCGCGCGCAGCGCATCCGGCGTCACATGCTCGGTGGCGACCACGGGCAGGCGCCCGGGCAGCATGCGCGCCGCAGCGAGCAGCATCAGGTTTGGATAGGTCATGAAGCCCACCGCCAGCGACGGGGGCGACGCCCGCAGGTGTCGCACCAGGCGGGGCAGCACGCGTACCGCATCGAGGCGGGAGCGCTTGTCGAAGTAGGTGATGCGGACGTGGTCGGGCAGCGCATCACGCACGGCGGCGTTCTCGCCGCGCCGGTGCAGGACGACCAGCTCGACGTCGAAGCGCGAGCGGTCCAGCCCGCGCAGCAGGATGCTCACCAGGCGCTCCATGCCACCGCCCCGGATGGAGGGCAGCAGGAAGGCGACCCGGGCCGGGGCGGCTGCGCTCATGCTCCTGCCCGCCATGCCGCCAGCGATCGGCCGAGCAGTGCCTCGAGCGCGGCCACCTCGGGATCCAGCTCGCGGCGCAGCTCACGCTCCAGCTCCTCGGGTAGCGGC
Source organism: Candidatus Limnocylindria bacterium (assembly GCA_036555005.1). Classification (GTDB taxonomy): domain Bacteria; phylum Chloroflexota; class Limnocylindria; order QHBO01; family QHBO01; genus DASSCW01. The sequence continues at coordinate 26,949 of DATBME010000083.1, forward strand.
GACCGCTCCGCGGGCCTGACGTTCAGGTCGGCGGCGCGGCGGTAGAGCGAGCGGCGCGGGCCGGCGGGCACCAGCCTGCGGATGGCGGCCCGCAGCCGCGGGGGCGGCGCGGCCAGCAGACGGCGCACCGCGGCCGAGCGCGATCGCTTGTTCGGATTGCGGTGCGGGAAGGAGTGCCCGGCAGCCGGCGGCAGGCCCAGGAAGTCGAGCACCTGGCGGGCAGCGGCCTCGGCATCGGCCATGAAATCGTCGAGCAGGGCGACGTGGACTTGCTCGCGACCGAACACGTCGAGGTAGCGCTCCAGCTGCTCTCGGTAGGCGACGGTGCGCAGGTAGCAAAGGCCCTCGGGGAAGTGCGCCTCGGCGGGGATGCGCCGCCCGGCGCGCCGCTCCGGCTCGGCGGCCAGCGCCGCACCGAAGTCCTCGATGTCCTCGTTGCCGTCGAACACGAACTCGCTGTGCAGCGCATGCAGCGCCCGCACCGGGTCGCGCAGCATCACCACGATCCGCGCATCCGGGCGAACGGCCCGGATCTCGCGCGCAGCCACGCGGGAGAAGAGGTACCAGACGTAGGCGTTGCCCCACAGCCGACCGGCCGGTGCTGCCGCGTAATGCTCCAGGAACTCCGCCTGGCCGAGCTCGCGGCGCCGGCGATGGGCGAGGTCCGAGCCGAAGTAGCGCAGCTCCTTGCGCTCCGGCAGGAAGACCTGCGGGTGGTCCGCCAGGTATGCGTACAGAGAGGTGGTGCCGGCCTTCGGTGCGCCGACGATGTAGAACTCCGGCCAGCGCGGCGTGGTCACGGCCGCTTCCAGGCACTCAGGTCGCGGTCGAGCATCGCCTCCAGCCGCTCGATCTCGGGAGTGAGCTCGGCGACCAGGCGGGCGCGCAGCTCGGGCGCCATCGGCTCGCGGGCCCGGGCGCGGGCATTCAGGCGCGAGACGCCGCGATAGAGCCGCTTGCGGGTCGGCCGCGGGATGACGCCACGCACGGCGCGACGCAGCCATCCGGGCGGCGACGAGAGGAGGCGCTGCACCACGCGCAGCCTGGCCACCTTGGCCGGATTCACGACCTCGAGCGTGGGCTGGAAGGCGTCATCCACGCCCAGGAACTGGAACGTGTCGCGCACGGCGGCCGCCGTATCGGCCTTGAAGTCATCGAAGATGACCACGTGCACGCGCTCTCGGCCCAGGGCCTCGAAGTAGCGCTGCAGCTGCTCGCCGAAATCCACCGCCTCGCGGTAGAGGACGGCGCGCGGGTTGTTGGCCGCCGGCGGGATGCGGCGGCCCTCCCGGCGGTCGGCCTCCGCCTCCAGCGCGACGCCGAAATCGGTCAGATCCTCGCTGCCCAGGAAGACCAGCTCGGTGTGCAGGGCGTGCATCACCTCGACCGGATCGCGCAGCATCGCGATCGCCTGGGCGCCCGGCGCGAACTCCGCGATCTCCCGGGCTGCCACGCCCGAGCGGAGGTAGCTGACCGATGCCTCCCCGATGCGGACCTCCGGCCGCGCTGGCGCGAAGACGGACAGGTACTCCTCCAGCGTCAGGCGCGGGGTGTTGCGCAGCTGGCGATCCGAGCCGAAGAAGTTCAGCTCCTTGACCGCCGGCATGAAGACCTGCGGGTGCTGGCGCAGGTAATGGTGGAGCGAGGTGGTGCCGGTCTTCGGCGCACCCACGATGAAGAAGTCCGGACGGGCGGCCATGGCGCGCTTCATCCTACGGGCCGCCCGGCCAGCCGCTCGGCGAGCAGGCGGTTGTCGTCGTACAGGGCGCCGAGCACACGGTCGGCCAGCAGCGGCGCTGCCGCGGCCAGGGCGGCGCTCCGAGTGTCAGCCGCCTCGGCGGCCAGGGTCGCCTGGATGGCGGCCACCAGGTCGTCGGTCGATCGCGAGCGCGCAACGGCGCCGGCTCCGTGGGCAGCCACCAGGCCGGCCACCTCACCGACGTCGGTGGTGACCACCGGCAGGCCGGTGGCCAGCGCCTCGAGGCCCACCGTGGGCCCGGTCTCGAACGCCGAGGTGATGACCAGCGCATCGCTGGCGCGCATCAGCTCGGCCAGTCGCTCGCGGGAGACGATGCCGGCGAAGCGGGTGGCGTCCAGCGCTCCGGCGGCTGCCAGCTCGGCGCGCATCGGCTCCAGAAGGGTGCCGTCCCCGGCCACCACCAGGTGCAGCGCCGGGCGCGCCCGATGCGCGGCGATGAACGCGCGGGCCAGCAGCAGCGGATCCTTCTGGCCTTCCAGGCGGGCGGCGAACAGGAGCACGGGCGCATCGACCGGCAGGTGGAGCTCCGGGCGCAGTGCCTCCCGCCGATGGTCGCGGCCGCCGTCGTCCGACGGGGCGAAGATGGTGGGGTCGGCCCAGTTGGGCAGGAAGCGGACCCGCTCGGCCACGTCCGGAAACCGGGTCCGATAGGCGTCCGCCGCCTGGCGGTTCACCACGTAGATGCGGGCCATCCGCTCGAAGGAACGGCGCTCGAGCGCGGCCAGCGGCCCGCCCAGGG
>DATBME010000065.1:0-4430 GCA_036555005.1 Candidatus Limnocylindria bacterium
TGGTGCTGCTGCACGCGGGCATCGTGGACCGGCGCATGTGGGACGAGGTCGTCCTGCTGCTGCGGGACGCGGCCACCATCATCCGCTTCGACGCGCGCGGCTTCGGCGAGTCATCAAAGGCACCGGACGGCGAGTTCGCGCGCTGGGACGACCTGTTCGCGGTGATGGACGCCGCCGGCGTCGGGCGGGCGCACCTGGTCGGTGTGTCACAGGGAGCCGAGACCGCGCTTGACGCCACCATCACCGCCCCCGAGCGCGTCGACCATCTGCTGCTGTGCGGCGCCGGCATGCGCGGCTGGGCCTGGCGGGACGAACTGAACGCGCGCTGGCAAGCCGAGGTGGACGCCTGGGAGCGTGGCGACCTGGATGGCTGCGCCGAGGAATCGATGGTGACCTGGTTCGATGGCCCGAAGCGGCTGGCCATCGAAGTGGACCCGGCCATCCGCCGCAAGGCCTGGGAGATGCAGCGCCTGGCCATCGACCTGGAGAACGACGACGCCAAGGCGACCGCCCCCGATCCGCCGGCCGCGCAGCGCCTATCGGAGGTGCAGGCGCCGACCATGGTCGCGGTCGGGGAGCTGGATCAGCCGGACATGATCGCCATCGCCGAGCGGCTGGCGGCCGGCATCCCGGGCGCCAGGCACGTCGTGCTGCCCGGGGTGGCGCACCTGCCGCCGATGGAGCGGCCGGCCGAGTTCGCGCAGCTGGTCCGCCAGTTCATCGGCTTCTGACGAAACCCCGCCGGGAAAGGCGAAGGCCGCCTGGCGGGAGGCGGCCTTCGAATCAAGTGAGCGTGGTTGCGGGGGACGGATTCGAACCGACGACCTTCGGGTTATGAGCCCGACGAGCTACCACTGCTCCACCCCGCGGCCGCTCATGCTAGCGAGCGCCCCGGTATCGGTCAAACTTATGGCGGAATCCCAGGAGGAGCCGATGACCGCCACGTTCGAGGGACTGTCCAGCATCGGCCAGGTGCGCATTGCGGTGCGCGACGTCGACCGGGCGGTGGCCTTCTACCGCGACACGCTCGGCATGCCGTTCCTGTTCCAGTTCCCGGGCATGGCCTTCTTCGACCTGGACGGCACCCGCCTGATGCTGGTCGATCCGGAGAGCCGCGACTTCGGCGGCGAGTCGGTCATCTACTACCGGGTTGATGACATCGGCCAGGCGCACGCGGCGCTAAGCGAGCGCGGCGTCCACTTCTCGGACGCGCCCCACGTCGTGCACCAGGACGACCGTCACGAGCTGTGGATGTGCTTCTTCAACGATCCGGATGGCAACGTCCTGGCCCTCATGAGCGAGGTGCCGATCGGGTAGGCTCAGGGCTACAATGCGCCCGACGTCCGCTCCCGCGGACTCGGAGCCCCGTCCGTCCGCAGGAGGTTCTGCGCGCGCCCGATGGCTGTGAACCCGAAGAAGCTCCGGCCGTACGACGAGCCACCGCGCAAGCGGCGTTCGCTGGTTCCGAGCGCACCGGACGCCGCTGCCGGCGCCTTCCTGGTCGCCTCCATGCTGTGGCTGGTGGTGGCCACCGGCATCGGTGCCCTTGGCGCCCTGATGCTGACCCTCCCCGACACCCTGCGCTTCGCCTTCGAGGCGCAGTTTCCGGTGATCGGGACCGTCCAGTTCGAGGTCAGCGCCACCACTGTCAACTCGGGTTTCATGGACGCGCTCGTCTACGGCTGGTTATCGAACGCCGCCTTCGCCACCATCCTGTTCATCCTGCCCCGGATCGCCGGCACCCGGACGATGGGCGAGGGGATGGCCTGGGGAGCGGCCTGGATCTGGAACCTGGGCGTGGCCGGCGGGATGGCGGCGGTCTACTTCCCGACCTTCTCGGGCGGCGGGTTGCTCGCCGAGTTCCCGCTCGCCTTCGACGGCATGCTGCTGCTGGCACTGCTGATGGTCAACGCCGCCTTCTGGCGCACGCTGCTGGCCTCCACGCAGGGCCTGCCCTACATCAGCCTCTGGTTCTTCGGCCTGGCCCTGCTGTCGTTCATGGGCGCCTACGCGCTGGGTGCGGCCGCTGAGGCCGGAGCCTGGCTGATCAACCTGGACGACACAGTGGTCGCCCTGGTCTACGCCTTCGTGGCGCGGCTGATCTTCACCTTCTGGGTGGTCGGGGTCGCGCTGGGTTCCCTCTTCTACGTCGTGCCGCGGGCCACCTTCAACGCCCTGGCCAGCGGCGGCATGGCGTTCCTGGCCTGGGTCCTGTGGGCCGGGCTGTCAGGCGTGTCGGCCCTGGGCGCGTTGGTCGACGCGTCGGTGCCATACGTCGTCACCTCGCTCGGCAACGCGGGCACCATCCTGCTGCTGGCGCCGATCTTCCTGGCCGTGGCCAACCTGGCCATGACCATGAGCGGGCGCTGGTCGCTGACGCTGGCCGCCGGCACCCTGGCCTTCGCGCTGCTGTCGATGACGTTCCTGCTGTCGACCTCCGTGCTTGAGGCGATCGGCGCCATGGCCACCGTGCAGAACCTGGTGCGTGGGACGGAGTGGGCGACCGGCATCATCATCCTGGCCACGCTCGGCGCCGCCACCTTCGCCCACTTTGCGTTCGCCGATCACGCGGCGCCCCGCATGCTGCGGCGCGACTGGGGCGACAGCCTCCTGACCGATGTCCAGCTGTGGGCCACCTTCCTTGGCGCCGCGACCGCGGGCCTGGCGCTGACCGGCGCGGGCATCGTGCACGGCTCGCTGATCGTCGACGGCGCGACGGCGGAGCAGATCAACGGCACGCTGAGCGGCTGGCGGCTGGCGGCAGCCGGCGGGCTGGGCCTGGCCGCCCTGGGTGGCCTGGCCGCCCTGCTGAGCCTGTTCATGATGTACACCACCGCCAGGCGCGCGGAGTACGAGCTGGTCGACGCGGTCCCCGCCAACGGGGCGCCGGCCGACGCCGTCGCCGCGGCGGGCAGCTGAGCCGATGACGGTCAATACGCCGATCGAGACCCGTTCGCGGACCATTCCGCCCTGGGCGATCGGCATCACCGTGCTGATCTTCCTGGTCGGCGGCGTGTACCTGGCCGGCAACCTGTCGGGTGAGAACCCGCCCATCGCTGGGGCGCCCTCGCCCTCGGGCAGCGCCGGCGGAGGCCTGAACGGGCAGGCGCTGATCGAAGAGGCCGGCTGCCAGGCCTGCCACGGCGACGACCTGACCGGCGGCGTAGGCCCCACGCTGCACGGCCTGGCCGATGGGCCAACCAGCGAGAACCTGCAGGACCTGTACGCCGAGCGCCCGGACGACTGGGCCAACGTCTGGATCGCCGGGACCGATCCGGCGGTCGCCGACCCGGCGATGCGCGCGGGCATGCCGGCCTTTGCCGGCCCGCCATACGACCTCTCCGACGAGGAGATCGCGGCCATCGTCGACTACCTGATGACCCTGGAATGACCGATCCGGCCGCACGGCCGGTCCGGACCGTCCCCGTCCTGATCGGCGGGAGCGAGATGGCGGACATCGATGCCGCCGCCCAGCGCCTCGGCCTCTCGCAGGACGCCCTGATGGAGGCCGCCGGCGCCGCCGTGGCCGAGGTGGCGCTGACCGAGCTGGGACGCCTGGCCGAGCCGGCCCGCGGTCCCGGCGGCGCCCTGGCAGACCCGCCACTGACCGTCGTCTTCTGCGGTCCCGGCAACAACGGGGGCGATGGCTTCGTGGCCGCCCGACGCCTGGCGGCGGTCGGGCGACGGGTGGTTGCGGTGCTGGCCGGCGACGCGTCGAAGGTCGGCGCCGGCGGGCACGCGGCCGCCCACAACTGGAGCGTGCTGCAGGCGATGGCCGCGGCCGGGTCGCTCGACCTGTTCGTGGCGCCCAGCCCGCAGCTGCTGCTGGAGCTCCGCTCCCGCCTCTCCCCGGCCAGCCTGATCGTGGACGCGCTGCTCGGCACCGGCGCGTCCGGGCCCCTGCGCGAGCCGGTCTCCGCGGCCGTCGACCTGATCAACGGCATCCGGGTCCACGCCCGGGCCGCGGGGCGGCCCTGCAGCGTCCTGGCCGTCGATACGCCCACGCGCATCGACCTGACCGATGGCAGCCGCTCCGCCCCCGTGGTCGAGGCTGACGCGACCGTCACGTTCCATCGCGCCAAGGCGGGTTTCGCCCTGGACCCGGAGGCGCGGCGCTTGGCCGGCCGCTACCTGGTGGCGCCGATCGGGATCCCGCTCGAGGCGGAGGAGGGGGTGGTGCCGCCCGACGGCGAGTTCCCGCCGGCGCGCATCACCGAGGTGACCTGGCACGAGCCGATCCCGCGCGAGGACGAGGGGTTCGTGCGACCCGGCGGCGGGGTCGGCGCCGGGCCAGGCATCGAGGGCTGAGCCGCTCTCTCGAGCAGCGATTCCCGGCTAGCTTGAGCCGGGTTTCTCCAGCGCCACGCTATCGGCGCACAGCGGGCAGTCGTGCGCCTCCCACGAGGCGATCTCGATCCGCGCCAGCGCCT
>DATBME010000076.1:0-29286 GCA_036555005.1 Candidatus Limnocylindria bacterium
AGGCCGATGAGCACGCTGGAGCGCTCCAGGATGTGGCTGAGGGGCAGGGTCGACAGCATCACATCGCCGCGTCGCAAAGGCAGCCGATCCCGGGCGGCCACCAGGTTGTGCAGGACGTTGCCGTGGGTCAGGACCGCGCCCCGCGCCACGCCCTCCTCGTCGATCGTCTGCACGATGGTGGCGAGCGTGGACCGATCCAGCCCGTCGATGCCGGACTCCCAGGCCCGGACCGCCGCGGGCTCGCACGATGCGCCGCGACCCTCCAGGTCGGCGAGCGTCACGGCGCCGCGCGACGCATCGTCCGGTCCGGCCAGCAGGATGGTGGGCGCGATGTCGCCGAAGCGCGACAGCTGGCGCTCGTCCTCCACGAACATGAGGCGCGGCCGCAGCCCGCGGGCGATCCCCTCGATGCGGGCGTCGGACTCAGCCGGGTAGATCGGGCAGACCACCGCGCCCAGCGCCAGGGCGGCGAAGTCGGCGATCACCCACTCCGGGCGCGAGCGGCTGATGATGACCACGTGGTCGCCGGCGCGAACGCCACGCTGCTGCAGGCCGAGCGAAGCGGCGCGAACCCGCGCCCACAGCTCGGCGAAGGTCATGCCCGTCCATCGGCCGCCCTCCTTCCATTGCAGCGCCTGGCTGCCGGCATGCCGGGCCACCGACGCCTGCAGCACGTCGACGACGCTCCGAAGCGCGTCCGCAGCGGCCACGGGCTCGCCGGCATGGATCGCGAACGGATCGGCGGGCGCAACGACGGGCGCCGTAGCGGGCGAACGCGATCCCTCCGGCGACGAGCCGAAGACGGCCCGCCCCAGGCGCGATCGCATGAACAGCACCGTGGCCGCGAAACTCGCGACCGCGGAGACGCCCAGGATCACCGCAAACTTGGGCCAGACGCCCAGCGGCCACTGCACCACCACGGCCGCGACGGCCAGGGTGATGGGATGGTGCAGGACGTAGAACGGAAGGACCGCTCGGCTGGCCCACGGCAGCCACGACGGTTGCCGGTGGAGGAAGCGCACTCCGAGCCACAGCGCGCCGCCCACGAGCGCCGTGCCCGCCGCCGTGCGGACGGTGATGTAGCTGAGGCTGGCCGCGTCGAAGGCCGGGCCCTGCTCGAGCTGCGTGAGCGTGGACGCGCCCCCCGCGGGAATCACGCCTGTCGCCAGGAAGACGCCGACCATGACCAGGGCGATCGCCAGCAGGGCCAACCCCACCCCGACCAGCCGAAGGCCGTTGCCGACGACACGGTCCAGCAGCCGCGGGTCGGCGATCAGGATCACGCCCACCAGGAAGAAGCCCAGCCACAGGACGAAGTCGGCCCAGTCGCGATAGGCCGGCGCCGGGATGCGCAGCAGCCACTGGCTGGCGAGGATGGGCACGAATAAGAGGAAGAGCAGGATCGGGGTCGGCAGCCCGGCCAGCCGGTCCAGCAGGCGCGCGCCCGCCGGGCGCCGCAGCGCGCCGAGCAGCGGCAGGGACAGGATCGCGTAGGCCAGCAGGAAGGCGATGAACCACAGGTGCAGGCCGTAGTCGCCGAACCAGCGGGGGGTCGCCTCGAGCCGGATGCCACCGAAGAACCAGCCGATGGTGTTCAGCGGATCCTCGCCTCCCCGTGCAATCGCCGCCACCAGCCACCACTGCAGGGGCGTGAGGACGAGGATGCCAACGACAAGTGGGACCAGGAGGCGCTGCGCGCGGATCATCCCGTAGCCCCCCAGCGATCGGCGGCCGAGCGACAGCCAGGCAGTGGCGCCGGCGAGGAGGAACATGAGGGGCAGGCCGAACAGGTAGGCGAAGCCGGCGACGGCGCTCAGGGTGATGCTGCGCTCGTCGTTCGAGACCAGCCAGTTGATGACGAGGAACGGCTCGGCAGCGTGGTACACGAACACGGCGACCACGCTCAGGACCTTCAGCCAGTCGATCCAGACCAGCCGCTCGGAAGCCGTCCCGCGCGCCGGCGGCGCCGGGGGCTGGGTCGCTGCGGAACGCGCTCGGAACGATTCCACCATGCCCTCGTGCCCGAGCGTAGCAGCCGCCCGGGCAGCGGGAATGGGCCGAACGTCACAGCAGGACGCCGCCCGCGCGGGCGGCGTCATCGATCGACTGGCTGGCGGGAAGTGGTGCCCAGGCCGGGACTTGAACCCGGATGAGTTGCCTCATACGCCCCTCAAACGTACGCGTATACCATTTCCGCCACCTGGGCATCGTGCAGGACGGCCTGTTGTGAGGGTAGTGGTACCGAGGGAGGGACTTGAACCCACACGACCGTAATGGTCACTAGGTCCTGAACCTAGCGCGTCTGCCTATTCCGCCACCTCGGCACGCGTCACCGCACGCGAACGTGCGGCGAGTCGGGCGATTCTAGCATGGGCCGATGGGGGCGCCCACCGGACCGATGAGTCCACGGTCCCCGCGCGGTCATACCGCTGCGGAGCGAATGTCAACGGCCCTTGACGTGCCGTCCGGCGAGTTCCGCTAGGCTGGGGTTTCCTGTGTCACAACTCATGATCGAGGCCGAGGGCCTCCACAAGTACTTCGGCAAGACCAAGGCGCTGGTGGGCCTGGACCTGGATGCACGCGAGGGCACCGTCCTCAGCGTCTTGGGGCCGAACGGTGCCGGCAAGACGACCGCGGTCCGCATCCTGACCACGCTCACCCACCCCACCCAGGGCAGCGCACGCGTCGCGGGAATCGACGTGCTGAGGCACCCGGCCCGAGTGCGGGCCAACATCGGGGTGGCCGGACAGTACGCCGCGCTCGACGAGCTGCTGACGGGGCGCGAGAACCTGGGCATGGTCGGGCGCCTCTACCGCCTGAACGGCACGACCGTCCGCCAGCGCGCCGCTCAGCTGCTCGAACGCTTCGAGCTCACCGATGCCGCGGACCGCACCGTCAAGACGTACTCCGGCGGCATGCGACGCCGCCTGGACCTGGCCGCCGCCCTCATGTCGCAGCCACCGGTCGTGTTCCTGGATGAGCCGACCACCGGGCTCGACCCGAAGGGGCGCCTGTCGATGTGGGACCTCATCGCCGGGCTGGCCCAGGGTGGCACGACCGTGCTGATGACGACGCAGTACCTGGAGGAGGCCGATCGGCTGGCCGACGACATCCTGGTCATCGACCACGGCCGGGCGATCGCGCGCGGCACGGCCGATGAGCTCAAGCGCCAGGTCGGCGGCGAACGCCTGGAGGTGACGATCAGCGACGCGCCCAACCTCGGCGACGCTCAGCGTGTGCTGGAGGCGATGGGCGAGGGTCCGGCACGCATCAACGCCGACGACCGACGGCTGAGCGTCGCGGTGACCTCCCACGAGGGCGTCCTGACCCGGGCCATCCGCGAGCTGGACGCGGCAGGGGTGCACGTGGATGACATCGGCTTCCGACGGCCAACCCTGGACGAGGTGTTCCTGACGCTGACGGGCCGGCCGGCCGAAGAGCAGCCGCTGAATGAGGAGGTAGCCTCATGACGCTCGCCTGGTGGACGTTCGACAGCTGGGAGATGGTCCGCCGGAACCTGATCCACATCAAGCGGACACCGGAGCTGCTGCTGGACGTCACCCTCAGCCCGATCATGTTCGTGCTGCTCTTCAGCATCGTGTTCGGCGGCGCGATCAATGTCGGCGTGGAGGGTGGCGACAGCCAGTCCTATACGAACTTCCTGATGGCCGGCATCTTCGTCCAGACCGTGGCGTTCGCTGGCATCTACACGAGCGTGCTGCTGGCCAACGACCTCCAGAAGGGCATGATCGACCGATTCCGATCGCTGCCGATGGCGCAGTCGTCAGTCCTGGTCGGCCGCACGCTCACCGACCTGCTGCGAGCCGCCCTGGCGGTGGCGATCATGTGGGTGGTTGGCATGGCGGTCGGCTTCCGGCCGGAAGGCAGCCTCGCCGCCATCCTGCTGGCTATCGGCATCATGCTGCTCTTCGGCTTCGCCCTCTCGTGGGTTGGCGTGGCCGCCGGCGCGGCGGTGCGCACCCCGGAAGCGTTGCAGGGAATCATCTTCGCCGTCGTCTTCCCGCTCACCTTCGTGAGCAGCGCTTTCGTCCCCATCGCCACACTGCCGGAGTGGCTCAGGCCCTTCGCGGAGAACCAGCCGATGACGGTGGTCGTCAATGCGGTCCGCGACCTGACACTGGGATTGGACCTCTACCAGGACACCCTGCCGGCCATCCTGTGGTCGGTCGGCATCCTGATCGTGGGCTTCCCGCTCGGGATCTGGCTCTACAACCGGCGCACGACCCAGTAGGGCGGGCCAGGCTCGCGGCGCTCAGGCCTGGGGCAGCAGGTTCAGCAGGCTGAAGACGACGAACAGGACCGCCAGCACGATCGTGAGGCGGAAGAGCGTGCGCTCGATTCCCCGGCGGCTGCGGTAGGCGGTCACCTCGCCGCCGAAGGCGCCGCCCAGCCCCGTCCCGCGCTGCTGGAGCAGGATGGAGGCGATCAGCGCGACGGCCAGGATCATCTGGGCAACGACGAGGGGGGTCATGAGCCCGCGCAGTCTAGCGCATCAGCCGACGAGCAGCGATCGGCCGGTCATGGACGGGCCGGGCGGGATGGCCAGCAGCTCGCACAGCGTCGGCGCCACGTCGGCCAGGGTGCCATCGCGCAGGGTGGCGCGGCGCCACCGCTCCCCCACCAGGACCAGCGGCACCGGTGAAGTGGTGTGCTGCGTCTGCGGTGCGCCGGCCGCATCGCGCGTCTCCTCGATGTTGCCGTGGTCGGCGGTGATCACCAGCGCCCCACCCACCTCCAGGGTGGCTCCGCTGACCTGATCAAGGCAGCGGTCGATCACCTCGGCCGCAGCCACAGCCGCATTCCACACGCCGGTGTGGCCGACCATGTCCGGGTTCGCGTAGTTGACGATCACGAAGTCGTAGTCGCCTGAGCCGATGGCGGCCAGCAGCCGCTCGGTGATCTCCGGCGCGCTCATCTGGGGCGCCAGGTCATAGGTCGCAACGTCGCGGCGCGACGGGACCAGCAGCCGATCCTCGCCGGGCAGCTGCGCCTCGACGCCCCCGTTGAAGAAGTAGGTGACGTGGGCGTACTTCTCCGTCTCGGCGAGATGCAGCTGCCGCATCCCCAGCCGTGACAGGTAGGCGGCCAGCGAGTCCACGACCTCAGGCGGGAAGGCGACGCGCACCGGCAGCTCCTCCGGCACCTGGTACTCGGTCAGGGTGGCGACCAGCAGGTCGGCGGGCCGCCGGCCGCGATCGAAGGCCGTGAAGGCGTCCAGCGCCAGCGCCCGGGTCAGCTGCCGGGCGCGGTCGGCCCGGAAGTTCAAGTGCACCACGGCGTCCCCCGCCTGCATGCCGTCGTAGCCGTCGATCACGGTCGGCACGGTGAACTCGTCGCCCTCGCCCCGCATGTGGGCGGCGGCCACGGCCGCGGTGGCCGAGGGCGCGATCGGTCCAACGCCGTGCACGATCGCCTCCCAGGCGAGCGCCGTGCGCTCCCAGCGCTGGTCGCGGTCCATGGCGTAGAAGCGCCCCGAAACGGAGGCGACCTTCGCCCGGTCGGCGAGCCGCGCCTCCAGGGCCGGCATCAGCTGGGCGGCGGACTGCGGCGGCGTGTCGCGTCCGTCGGTGAAGGCATGCAGCAGGACACGGGCCGGCGGCAGTCCCCGGCGGTTGGCCAGCTCGACCATGGCCTCGATGTGCTCGTCGACGGCATGGATTCCTCCGGGACCGATCAGCCCCAGCAGGTGCAGCCGGCCCTCGTGGCGGAGGGCGTGGTCGATCGCTTCGCGCAGCACCACGTTGTCGAAGAAGCTCCCGTCGTCGATGGCGCGGCTGATGCGCGGCAGGTCCTGGAGCACCGGGAAGCCGGCGCCAAGGTTCAGGTGACCGACCTCCGAGTTGCCCATCTGGCCGGCCGGCAGCCCGACCGCCTCTCCGGACGCCTCGAGCCGGCAGCTGGGCCACTCGGCGGTGAGGCGGTCCCAGGCGGGCAGGCGGGCGGCCAGCAGCGCGTTGCGAGCCGGATCCTCCCCGATCCCGAAGCCATCGAGCACGCACAGCACGACCGGGCGCGGCCGGCCGTCGCTCACCCGCGCAGCTCCGCCGCCGCGCGGACGATGCCGGCGAAGCGCTCCGCGTCGAGTGAGGCGCCGCCGACCAGGGCGCCGTCGAGGTCCGGCATGGCGAAGAACTCGGGCGCGTTCTCGGGCGTGCAGCTGCCGCCGTACAGGATCGGCACGTCATTCGATCCGTTCGGGTCCGCCTCGTGCAGGATGGCGCGGATCTGCGCCGCCACCTCCTGCGCGTCGTCACCGGTGGCCGCGTCCCCGGTCCCGATCGCCCAGACCGGCTCGTAGGCGATCACCAGCCGGCTGCCGGCCAGGCGGTCGAGCTCCGAGATGGCGGCGCGCAGCTGCCGGTCGATGACGGCCGCCGTCTCCCCGTTGCGCCGCTCCTCGGCGCGCTCGCCGATGGCCGCGATCGGGACCAGGCCGTGGGCGACCGCGGATGCGACCTTCGCCGCCACGGCGGCATCGGTCTCGTTGTCGTACTGCCGGCGTTCCGAGTGGCCCAGGATCACGTACTGCGCCAGCCCTTCCAGCATCAGGGGCGAGATCTCGCCGGTGAAGGCGCCGGACTCGGAGGCGTGCATGGTCTGGGCGCCGATGCCGATGCCGCCCGGCTCCGTGGTGCCTCTCCCCAGCCCTGTGGCCACCGCCTCCAGGAAGACCGCCGGTGGGCAGACCACCGTCCGCACCGGCAGGCCATCGGTCGCATCGGCCACGCCCCGCGCGAGGAGGATGGCGGCCGCGCGGCTGGCTGGGTTCATCTTCCAGTTGCCGGCGACCAGGGGAACCCGCCTGCCGGCCACTCAGCCCGTCTCCCCGTGCAGGTCGGCGGCGAGCGCGACCAGCCGGCGGAGGCGATGGTTCATCGCCGAGCGGCTCAGGCCCATTGCCGATGCCAGCGTGTCCAGGTCGGCGTCCGGCTGCCGCCGCCGCTGGGCGGCGGCCTCGCGCAGCGCCTCCGGCAGGCGGTCCAGCTCGCCGGCCTCATCGAGCTGCGTGATGGCCTGCAGCTGCCGGTCGGCGGCACGCACGGTGCGGTCGAGGTTGGCTTCCTCGGCGTTCAGCAGGCGGTTCAGGCGGTTGCGAACATCACGCGCCACGCGGCCTGCCTCGAAGTCGAGCAGGGCGCGATTCGCGCCGGTCAGGCGCAGCAGGGTTGCCACCTCTTCCTGGCCCTTGACGTACACCACCGATCGCCCGCGGCGCGGGAGGATTCCGGCATGCACGCCGACCTCTCGCAGACGGCTGCGCAGGTCCTGCGCCTGGCGCCGCTTACGGAAGACGTACTCCACGTGCGTGCCGGCCGGCCCCATCGAGATCGAGGCGTTCAGCAGGGCGCCGCGCATGAAGGCCCGGCGATCGCAGGCCTTGGCCGTCTCCCAGCGCCAGCCCTCGACCGCGGACCGGTTGAGCACGACCTGGAGGTGCCTCCGTCCCCCGCCGCGATGCGCCGCGCTGGGGGAACCGGTAGGCATCGGGCCTTCCGCCGGCACCCCGATCGCCGACGCCAGCTGCACGGCCACCCGCGCGGTCGGGTGCTCCAGCGTGCGGATGGCCGCCGCCTCCGACGATGTCGTGCCGGTATCGGCGAACAGGAGCCCGGCCAGCTCCGCCCGGCGGCAGCAGCCGCGCGCGGGTTGGATGCGGGCCAGCTCCCCCTTCAGCTCCGACGCGACCAGCATCGGGTGGTCAGACGGCCGATGCGGTCGGGCGGCGAACCCGTCGGTGGCGCACCCGCTCGGAGCGCTCTTCCTGCTGCAGGCGCATCAGGGCCGCCGCCAGCTTCGCCGAATCGTGCCGGTGGGCGTTGGTGACGTCGACCAGGTCCTCCTCGATCACGGCCACCGGCAGCTCTTCCAGCCGCCGCTCGTCCACCTCGACCGGCTCGCCCAGCCAGCCCTCCGGCTTGCGCGCCTGCCGGTTGCCGTTGAGCAGCGCGTAGTCGATCAGGCCGTCGCCGACGTGGGCGAACAGCGCGTCGAGGTGCGCGGCCGCGGTGTACGACCCGGTCTCGCCGGGCTGGGTGGCGACGTTGCATACGTAGACCCGCACTCCGGGCGCCGCCGCGACCGCGTCGCGGATGTCGCTGATCAGGAGGTTCGGCATCACGCTTGAATAGAGGCTGCCGGGGCCGACCACGACCAGGTCCGCCTCCAGGATCCGCTCCAGGGCCTCCGGGTTGGCGCGCACGTCGTCCGGCTCGATGGTGACGTGGGAGATCGGCTCCTCCGCGTGGCTGATGGCGACTTGGCCGCGCAGCACGGATCCCGACTCGAGGATGGCGCCCAGGTTGAGCGGCACGCTGGTGGCCGGCAGCACCTGGCCGCGCACCGCCAGGACGCGGTTCGACTCGCGCACCGCCTCCTCGAAGTCGCCGGTCACCGCGGTCATGGCCGCGATGAACAGGTTGCCGAAGGCGTGGTCGTCCAGGCCCGACCCGGGCGGGAAGCGGTACTGCATCAGCTGCGTCATCAACGGCTCGGCGTCGGCCAGGGCGGCGATGCAGTTGCGGATGTCACCCGGCGGCACGATGCCCAGCTGCTGTCGCAGCCGCCCACTGGAGCCGCCGTCGTCGGCGACCGCCACGATGGCGGTGATGTTGGCCGAGTAGCCCTTCAGCCCGCGCAGCAGCGTCGACAGCCCCGTCCCGCCCCCGATCGCCACGATCCGCGGACCGCGGGCCAGGTAGCGCTTGGTGTAGAGCACCTCCATCACCGAGTCGCCACGCGCCACGAACGGCGACAGGACGCTGCGCATCAGGCCCCAGACGCCGATGCCGGTGACCAGGATCCCCAGCGCCGCGACCACGATGGCACGGATGGGGCGATCCAGCCCTGCCCCGGTGATCAGGAAGATCACGGAGTCTGGCGGCAGGCGGCGATACCAGTCGACGATCAGGATGGCTGCGCCCAGCGCCATGACCGTGATCCCCAGGAAGCTGAGCAGCAGCCAGCGCTTGATGTGCATGCCCGGGTACATCCAGCGCGGGATGCGAATCCGCCTCATCGCTCGAGCTCCCGATGGAAGACCGCCACGGATCCCCCGTCATCCAGCTTCCGGAGCCGTGTCGCCAGCTCTTCGGCCAGCGCGATCGAGCGATGGTGCCCGCCGGTGCAGCCCAGGGCCACCGTCAATCGGGCACGGCCCTCCGCACGGTAGGCGGGCAGGGTGAGCGCCAGCAGCTCGGCCACCAGGTCCAGGAAGCGCTTGGCGGTGGGCTGCTTCATGACGAACTCGCGGACCGGCTCCTGCAGCCCCGAAAGCGGCTTGAGATCGGGTTGCCAGTACGGGTTCGTCAGGAAGCGGACGTCGAAGACGAGGTCCGCCTCCAGCGGGATGCCGTACTTGAAGCCGAAGGTGATCAGGTCGATCTGGACGGCGTCCGCCTGCGCGACGCGAGGCAGGAGCGCGATGAGCCGCTCCTTCAGCTGGCCGATGGAGAGGCCGCTGGTGTCGATCACGTGGTCGGCCAGCTCGCGGGTGGCCGCCAGGCGCCGGCGCTCCTCGGCGATCCCGGCCTGCACGCCGGAGCGCCGCTGCAGCGGATGGCGGTGGCGCGTCTCGCTGAACCGGCTGACCAATGCACCGTCGTTCGCCTCCAGGTAGAGGACCTGCATCGCCACGCCGGCCGCGGCCAGCGCGGCGCGCGCCTGCCTGATCGGCGGCGCCGGGTCGCCGGAGCGGATGTCGAGCACCAGCGCCACGCGCTCGTAGCGTGCCGGGTCGGCGTCACGCAGGGCCAGGAAGCCGTCCAGCAGCTCCGGTGGCAGGTTGTCGACACAGTAGTAGCCGAGATCCTCGAACAGCTTCGAGGCCTGGCTCTTGCCGGCGCCGGAAAGCCCGCTGATGACTACCAGCTGCGCGTCCGAAGCCGGTTCGTCCGCCGCCTTCCCGCCGGTCGCTGGCGCGGATGACTTGGGCGCCCCGGCCTTCGCGCGGCCCGAGGCCCGGCTCGCGGTCGCCGTGGGCTGTTCCGCTGGTGCCATGCTCAATCCGTGTCCTGGATGCTCGCGAGTATAGCCTTCGGGCTCGCTCGCTCAGGCCCGCTGGCTCAGGCCCGCGACCAGGCCCCGGACGGTGGCCGCGGAGCTTCCCGCCAGACCCTCCGGATCGTAGCCGCCCTCCAGCGTGAGGCCCACGCCGCGATGCCCGAGCCGCGCCGCCAGCTGCCCCAGGGCGGTGGCCACCAATTCGTAGCCGTCCTCTGTCACTTCCAGACTGGCAAGCGGATCCCGCCGATGGGCGTCGTAGCCGGCCGACACCAGGATCGCCTCGGGCCCGAAGGCCTCGATGGCCGGCAGCAGCTGGACCGTCCACGCCTCGCTGAAGGCGCGGTCGCCGCTCCCCGCCGGCAGCGGGACGTTGTGCTTGGTGCCGGCGGCGGGCCCGGTGCCACGCTCTTCGGCACGGCCCGTTCCCGGGTAGAACGGCCACTGGTGGGTCGAGGCGTAGCAGAGGTCCGGGTCGGCCTCGAAGATGGCCTGCGTGCCGTCGCCGTGATGCACGTCCCAGTCGACGATGGCGATGCGCTGGGCCAGACCATCCGCCCGCAGCCCGGCCACGGCGATGGCCACGTTGTTCAGCAGGCAGAAGCCGTGCGTGGCGTCCTCGAAGGCATGGTGGCCCGGTGGGCGCACGGCGGCGAAGGCGACGGCCGCTGTGCCTCGTACGGCGGCCGTCGCGGCTGCGAGCGTGGCGCCCGCTGCCAGGCGTGACACCTGCATCGACTGCGGCCGGAGGTAGGTGTCGGCGTCGATCCAGCCACCTCCGCGTGCCGCCGCGGTGTCCAGCTCGGCCAGGAACCAGGCGGGATGGATGCGCTGGATCTCCTCGTCGGTGGCGGCCGTCACCGATGGGCGCTCCAGCCGCGCGCCGGCCTCATCGGCGCCCCGCACCACGCCATCCACCACCGGCGGCAGCCGCTCGGGACGCTCGGGGTGCCCGTGACCCGCGTGCGCGTCGCCGCGCATCAGCTCATCGGTCAGGAGGAGGACGGTTGGCACGGCCGTCATGCGCTCAGCGCCCCAGCAGGCGGATGATCTGCAGCGAGCCCTCGAACAGCACGAACATGACCGACGCCAGGATCAGCGGCGAGATCGGGTCGCCGCCCGGCGTCAGGATGATGGCGAACAGGACGATCGCCAGGATCGCCCAGCGGCGCCGGCTGGCGAGGCGGCGGTAGTTGAGGACGCCCACCCGCGAGAGGCCGATGAGGACGATCGGGAACTCCAGGATCAGCCCGAAGGCCAGCATCATGGTGGTGACGAAGCCGATGTAGGCATCGATGGTCAGGTTCGGCTCGGCGATCCCTTCCGAGAAGTCGAGCAGGAAGTTCAGCGTGTACGGGATGACCAGGTAGCCGATCAGCACGCCGCCGATGAACAGGAACAGGCCGGCCAGCACCACCGGCCACACGAAGCGCTTCTCGCGCCGGGTCAGCCCCGGGCTCACGAAGCGCCAGATCTCGAACAGGATGACCGGCATGGCCAGGGCGATGCCCAGGAAGACGGCGACCTTCAGCTGCGCCGTCAGGGCGTCGGCCGGACCGATGAAGATGAGGTTGCGGTACTCCTCCGGCAGCCGATCGCGCAGCAGCGCGATGACCTCGCGCGATAGCAGGAACCCGATCACCGCCGCCACCAGCACGCACACCACGACCACGATCAGGCGGCGGCGGAGCTCCTCCAGGTGCTCCACCAGGGTCATGGCCGTTTCGCTATCGGTCACGATCGGTCACCGCTGCGGAGCCGGGCGTGCCAAGGCAGGGCCGGCGCAGGAGTAGGGCGTGCGCGTTACGGGCGGGTCAGGTCGGACCCGTCGCACGTCGAACGTTGGTCAGTCGCTGTCGGGGCGGTCGCTGGAGGGCGCCGGCGCGGCGGCTGCCGGGGACGAGCTGCTCGGCTTCTTCGTCTCCCCGCGGATTGATCCCTCGAGGTCGTCGGAGGCCTTACGGAACTCGCGGACTCCCCGGCCGATCGCGTTGCCGATGTCCGGCAGCTTGCCGGGCCCGAAGACGATCAGGACGACCACGAGCAGGATGATGAGCTCGGGCCAGCCGATTGGTCCCATTCGCGGCGATTCCTCACATGATGCGCTGGAGCGGGGCTGAGCTAGGCAGGCAGTGTAGCACCGACCTCGGCCATCTCCGCCTGCCAGCGCCTGGCCGCCGCCGCCGCCGCGCGCTGCCAGTCGCTGCCGTTCGATGCTCCGGCGATCGCCCGACTCACGTTCACCAGGCCGGGTGCCCGGCTCCCCTGGCACGCCCGCACGGCGGCCGCCAGATCGCCGCCCTGGGCGCCGACGCCGGGCACCAGGAAGGCCGGCTCGGGCACGGCCCGTCGCAGTCGCTCGAGCTCCCCCGGGGCGGTGGCGCCGACGACCAGGCCCACCCGACCCTCCGGCCAGCGGCCCGATACCCAGCGCGCGACCTCCTCGTGCAGCGGTCGCTCGCCACCCTCGCCGGCCTCGCCGCCCACCGCCAGGTCCTGCAGACGGCCGGCGTCCGGGTTGCTGGTCCGGGCCAGGACGTAGATGAGCCGGTCCGCGTGCTCTGCGAAAGGCTGGATGGCGTCCTCGCCCAGATACGGCGACAGCGTCACCCCATCGGCCTCCAGCCGTTCGAACAGCGAGGCAGCCTGGCGCTCCGCCGTCGAGCCGATGTCCCCGCGCTTGGCGTCCAGGATCAGGACATGCTCGGCCGGCACGTCAGACCGCAGCCGCTCCAGCGCCGCCCAGCCCGTTGACCCGAACGCCTCGAAGAAGGCGACGTTGACCTTCACCGCGGCGGCAACGTCGCCCGCCGCTTCAAGCACACCGCGCGCGAACGACTCGATGCCGTGCGCATCCCGTGACAGGCCGTCGGGCAGCGCGTCCGGATGCGGATCCAGGCCCAGGCACAACGGGGCGCCCAGCGACGCCTGGCGCGCCCGCAACCGCTCCAGCGGCGTGGCGCTCATGGCGTGGTGGCTCCGGCGGGCGCGGCCATCGGAACCGGCTGGAGCGCAGGTGCCCGCGCCGCCCGTCGCCGTTCGGCCAGCGGACTGAGAGCGCCGGCCGCATAGTCGACGATCCGCAGGCGCAGGCGCGGCTGGCCCTGGAAGGTGTCCCGCTCGAGCGTCCCGACCACGTCCAATAGGCTCCCCTCTTCCGGCAGCGGGCGGTCGTCCGGCGTGCCGAATCCGATGGCATCGAAGGTCTCGGCCCCGCGCAGCATGCGCAGCGAGAGGTGCCGGCCATCGGACCCCACGCGTCGAGCGTCTCCCACCCGCAGGCCGGTGACCGCCAGGATCGGCTCCACGTGGCCCGGGCCGAAGGGCGCCAGGCGCTGGACCTGGTCGGCCAGCTCCCAGCCCAGGTGCGCGGCGGGCAGCACCAGGTCGACGGTGATCCGTCCCGCGGGCGCGACCTCGGCCGAGGATGGCGGGAATGGTCGCGGCAGCGCCTGGAAGGCGGCGGCGAACGCCGGCCAGCGGTCGCGCGCCACGCTGAAGCCGCCGGCGGCGGCGTGTCCACCGCGCTTGGTGAGCAACGGCGCGCACGCCTCCAGCGCGGCCGCCGCGTGGAAGTCGACGGGCCCACGCACCGAGCCGCGCAGCTCGTCGCCCACAGGAGCGGCCACCGCCACGGGTCGCTCGAGCGCATCCGCCAGGCGTCCGGCGATCAGGCCCACGATCCCGGGGAGCCATGCTTCTCCGAACAGGGCCATGGGCCCGGCCCCCTCCAGCCCGACGACCATGTCGCGCGCCTCGGCCACGGAAGCCGTCGTCAGCTCACGGCGTTGCCGGTGCACCTCCTCCAGTTGGTCAGCCAGGCGCTCTGCCGCCGCCGCGTCCTCCTCGAGCAGCAGGGTGATGGCCAGCTCCGCCTCGGCGATCCGGCCCGCGGCGTTGATCCGCGGCGCCACGTTGAAGGCCAGGTCACGCGCCGTGACCTGCTCCGGCGACTCGCAGGCCCGCGCCAGCAGCGCTCGCAGCCCGGCCCGTCGCGTGGTGGCGAGCTCTGCCAGCCCCAGCCGGACGATGGCCCGGCTCTCCCCGGTCATCGGCGCCAGATCGGCGATGGTCCCGATCGCCGCCACTGCCGCCAGGTCGGTCGCCGCCGACCCGCGACGCTGCAGCAGGGCCGACGCCAGCTTGTAGGCCAGCCCGGCGCCGGTCAGGTCCGGATCGGGATAGGCACAGTCGGGCCGATGCGGATCGACCACCGCCACCGCGCGTGGCAACTTTTCGGCGGGCAGGTGGTGATCGGTCACGATCACGTCGAGGCCCAGTGCGCGTGCATGCGCGATCTCGGCCACGTTCACGATCCCGCAGTCGCAGGTCACGACCAGGGTCACCCCCGCAGCGGCCAGGCGCCCCAGCCCGCCGCGCGAGAGTCCGTAGCCCTCGGCCAGGCGCGACGGCACGTGCCGAATCGCCTCCGCGCCGAGCACCCGCAGGGCGATCGACCACACCACCACCGCCGTCATGCCGTCCGCGTCGTAGTCGCCCCAGATGGCGATCCGCTCTCCGTGATCCAGCGCGCGCTCCAGCCGGGCCAAAGCGATGTCCGCATCGGCCATCAGGCTGGTGTCGTGCATGGCCTCGCTGCCGGCGTTGAGGAACGCAGCGAGCTGCGCATCGTCACGGAAGCCACGGCGCCCCAGGAGGGTCGAGATCGGCCGACCGAAGCCCGCGAAGGCTGGCGGATCGAGGAGCGGCGCTGGCAGGTGCCACTCCAGGCGCGGACCGATCACGCGGCCAATGGTAGCCGCGTGACGCTTACCGAAGGCTTATCCGCGCGTTATCGGCTGAGCGGCTTGACTGTGCGCCCGGAACCGGCCGGGCGGGCCTTGCGCGCGGCGTCCCACTCGTACCACGACACCAGCAGCTGGCTCGCATTGAAGATCGAGGAGTAGGTGCCGCTGATCACGCCGATCAGGAGCGCCAGGGTGAAGGTGCGGATCGTGATCGGTCCCAGCAGGTAGAGCGCCGCCAGCGTCACCACCACCGTCAGGCTGGTGTTGATCGATCGCCCCAGCGTCTGCAGGATCGAGTGGTTGACGATCGCCCCGAACGGCTCCCCCGCGTGCCGAATGCGGTTCTCGCGGATGCGGTCGAACACCACGATCGTGTCGTGCACGCTGAAGCCGATGATCGTCAGCAGCGCCGTCACGAACAGGGCGTCGAACTCCAGGGCGAAGAAGTAGCCCAGGATCGCGAAGATGCCGATCACCACGATCACGTCGTGCAGCAGGGCGATGATCGCCGCCGTGCCGAACCGGAACCCGAAGCGGACCCACAGGTAGGCCAGGATGAACAGCTCGCCGACGGCGATCAGGATGATCGACGAGCGGATGAGCTCGGAGCCGATGAGCGGGCCGACGGTCGTCACGCTCCGGGGACGACCGCCCTCCGGCTCCCCGAAGCGCGCCACCAGCGCCCGCTCGATCTCGGCGAACTCGGTGTTGCTGGCGATCGGCGCCGGCGATGGCGAAGCCGCAGGGGGCGAGGCGCCGGGGCTCGGCGATGTGGTCGGGCTGCCCTCGGCTGACCCGGTCGGCGACGGCGCCCCGGATCCCCCACCGCTGGGCGATGGCGCCAGCGAGACGCTGGGCAGCGGCGTCTGCGGCGGCAGCAGGCCGATCGGCTCCGTCCGGATCTCGAGGAAGCCGTCGCTCAGGCGGCGAACGGTCGCGTCGGGGTGCCCGAGCTCCACCAGCGCGGCCTGCACCTCGGCGGCTGTCGGGTCATCGGCGTAGCGCACCTGCCAGACCGTTCCGCCGGTGAAGTCGACCGACGGCTTCAGCCCGCCCAGCGCGATGAAGATGAGCCCCGGCAGGGTGATCAGGGCGCTGAAGAGGAAGTACCAGCGGCGCTTGCCGACGATGTCGTACATGCGTCAGCGCTCCACGTGGTAGAGCTCGAGGCGCCGGCCCCAGTCGGTCCGCACCACGTAGCGCAGCATCGTCCGCGTCACGGTCACGGCGCTGAACATGGAGACCGCGACGCCGATGATCAAGACCAGGGCGAAGCCGCGCACGACGGTGGTGCCCTGCCAGTACAGCCAGGCGGCCACCAGCATCGACGACACGTTCGAGTCGAGGATGCTGGACCAGGCGCGGGCGAAGCCGGCCTCGATCGCCGGCACCAGCGTCTTGCCGGCCCGGATCTCCTCCTTCATCCGCTCGAAGATGAGGATGTTGGCGTCCACCGCCATGCCGATCGACAAGATGTAGGCCGCGACCCCGGCCAGCGTCAGCGTCACGCCGATCAATCGGAAGATGGCGTAAGTGACGAGCGTGTAGAAGATCAGCGCCCCCGCCGCCAGGACACCCGGCAGCCGGTAGTAGGCGACCATGAAGAAGAGGACCAGGATCAGGCCCAACGCACCCGCGATCAGGGCCTGGTTCAGGAAGTTGGCGCCAAGGGTCGGCTCGACGCGATCGAAGCCTTGCTCCTGCAGCGAGACCGGCAGCGCGCCGAAGCGCAGCGTGTTGTAGAGGTTCGTGCGCTCGGCCTCGGCGGCCTCGCCGGCGCCGACCGTGATCACCGTCTGGCCGCCGCAGATCGCGTCATTGATGGTTGGCGTCGTGATCACCTCGCCGTCGAGCGCGATCGGTCCCGGCTGGCCCACGTTCGCCCCGGTGAAGTCGCACCAGATCGTCGACGCAGGCTCGCGGAGGGTGAAGACGACACCCAGGTTGCCGCCCTGCGAGTCCGGCGCCACGGTGCCGGGGTCGATCTGGCCGCCGTCGAAGAGGACGCGCACGGTGCCATCGGTGATGAGCGCCGAGATGTCCTGGCCCTCGGTGAGCGTCTGGCCCTGCGGGTCGATGAACTGCAGTTGGCCGGTCGAGCCGACCAGCTCGCGCACCTGGTCCTCGTTCTCGACGCCGGGCACTTCGACGACGATCCGGCGCTGGCCGTCATTGCTGATCTCGGATCGGACCTGCGGCTCACTGACGCCGATGCCACCGACCCGGCGCTCGATGATGTTGCGCGCCGTCTCCAGCTGCTCGTCGGTGACGGTCTGGCCGGGAAGCGGCTCGACTGCCAGCGTGACGCGGACGCCGCCCTGCAGGTCAAGGCCGAGCACGGTCTTGAGGTCATTGCCGGGAAGGCTGCTGGGAAGGAACTCGCGCGGGATGTCGATGAAGATCGCCAGCAGCAGGGTGACGAGGATCACCCACGGGGCGATGCGGCGCCAGGTCATGAAGGCCTAATTGGTCCTTTCGCTCGGGCGAGGTTCGTCGCGGGCGCTCGGGCGTGTGGCGCAGGCCGCAGACACGAAACACGCCGCCAGTGGCGGCGGGCGGCGGAATTATAGAGCAACTACGCCAGCATGCCCTCCCGCGCCAGGTGCCTCTTCAATCGCTCGGCCGCGACGCGACCGACACCCGGCGTCTCCGCCACCTCGTCCAGCGACGCCTCCTTGATGCGCCGGACGCTGCCGAACCGCTTGAGGAGCGCCTTCTTGCGGGCGGGACCGATGCCGGGCACCTCGTCGAACACGCTGCGCAGCGCGCGCTTGCCGCGCACGTTGCGGTGGTAGGTGATGGCGAACCGATGCGCCTCGTCGCGGATCCGCTGCACAAGGTAGAGACCCTGCGATTTGGGGGGCAGGACGATAGGGCCCGAGCGACGCGGCACGTACAGCTCCTCGAACCGCTTCGCCAGCCCGGCCAGCGGCACTTCCGTCAGCGACAGCTCCTCCATCACGCCCATGGCCGCCGACAGCTGCCCCTTGCCTCCGTCTACGATCACCAGGTCCGGCAGCGCCCATCCGGTATCGCGCCGCCGGCGATGGCGCCGGTCGCGCTCTTCCACGCCGTTGCCTTCATCACCATCGCCGTCGCCCTCGGCGCGCCCCTCGATCGGCCCGGCGTACGCCTCCAGGTCGAGCGGCTCACCCGGCTCGCCGTCGCCCTCCGGCGCCTCATCGGCTCCGACGGCGGCGAGTGACAGGGCGCCCGTCTCCTTCCGTAGCCGCGCCGCGCGCTGGAACCGGCGCCGCAGCACCTCCGCCATCATGCGGAAGTCGTCCGGCGTCTCGCCGGAGCGGATCCGGAAGCGGCGGTACTCGCGCGGCTCCGGCCGGCCGTTGACGAAGACGACCATCGAGCCGACCGCCGCCGTCCCCAGGATGTTGCTCATGTCGTAGCACTCGATCCGCTCCGGCGCCTTATCCAGCGACAGCGCGGTCGACAGCTGGTCCAGTGCCTCGTCGCGCTTCCCCTCGTCGGCCAGCCATTCGGCTCGCTCCTTGGCCAGCGCCTCCACGGCGTTCTGCCCGGCCAGCGCCACCAGCCGCCGCTTCTCGCCGCGCTCGGCGACGTGGACGTTCACGCGCGATCCGCGCCGGTCCGACAGGAACGCGGCCAGCGCCTCCCCGTCCGCGGGCTCGACCGGCAGCAGCACCTCGCGCGGTGGCCGCTCGGAGACCGCGTAGTACTGCTGCAGGAACGAGGTCAGCACCTCGCCATCGGTCGCCTCCCGGGCGTTCTCGACGATGAAGTGCTCGCGCCCGATCATCTTGCCGTTGCGGATGACGAACAACTGGAGGCAGGCTTCCCCCTCCTCGCGCGCCATGCCCACCACGTCGTGCTGCGCCCGGCTGAAGGCCGCCACCTTCTGCGACTCGATCGTGCGATCGACTGCCCGCAGCTTGTCCCGCGCGATCGCAGCCTGCTCGTAGCGCAGCGCGTCCGAGTGCCCTTGCATCTCGGCCTTCAGCTCGGCGGCGATTCCCTCCTGCTTCCCTTCCAGGAAGTCGACGATCTTGCCGATGGTGGCCCGATACGGCTGCTTCTCGATCGCCTGGATGCACGGCCCCTGGCAGCGGTTGATGTAGTACAGCAGGCACGGCCGCTCCAGCACCCGCTTGCCCTCGGGTATCTCCAGGTTGCAGGTGCGAAACGGAAAGATCTTGCGCAGCAGCTTCAGCGACTCGTCGACGCTGGAGGCCGATGCGTACGGGCCGAAGTAGCGGCTCCCATCGCGCACCAGCTTGCGGGTGCGCACGATGCGCGGGAAGTCTTCGCCCATGGTGATCTGCACGAACGGGTAGCTCTTGTCGTCGCGCAGCCGGATGTTGAAGCGCGGGCGGTGCTCCTTGATGAGGTTGCCCTCCAGCAGGAACGCCTCGCTGATGGTGTCGGTGACGATGTAGTCGACATCAGCCACCTCCTGCGTCATCCGCACGATGCGCGAGTCCAGGCCGGCCTTCGAGCCGAAGTAGGAGCGCACCCGGTTGCGCAGCGAATCGGCCTTGCCCACGTACAGGACGCGCCCGTCCGGCCCCTTCATCAGGTAGACGCCGGGGCTGGTGGGGAGCTGGCGCAGGATGGCACGCAGGTGCTGATCGCGCGCGTCGCCGCGGGGCATGGAACCGATTCTAGGCCGCTCGGCGGCCGCTCACGAACCTCCCGACGGGCTGGCCGAAGCGCGGCGCGGGTGCGCGGGAATCGGCTTCGCCAGCTGCCGCCGCAGGTAGTTGTGCAGGGGCTGGTAATCGGTTCCGCTGTCTCGCCCGCTGACGACCAGGATGTACTGTCCGAGGGTGTTGGCGGTCGCCTCCAGGATTCGGCCCTCCTTCAGCTCGATCCGCCGATCCGGGCGCAGGTGGCTGCTCAGCAGGAAGAGGTCGATCGCCGACAGGTCGGTCTTCATCCGCTGGTCCAAGGCATCCATCATCGCCAGGCCCGGCCCCAGCGAGCCGATCCCGCCGCTGCCGAGCTTGGCGCGCAGCGCGCCGAGGACGCGTTGCTGGCGAATCGACCGGGCGAAGTCGCTCGACTCCCGCGGCAGGCTCGTGTATCGCGCGCGGGCGTACGACAGCGCTCGCTCCCCGTCCAGGTGGATGTTGCCCTGGGCGAAGCGGTCGTCCCACAGGTTGTGCTCGTACCGCCACGGGTGCCACGTGTAGCGGAAGGCGCGCGGGTTGTTGACGTCGATGCCATCCAGCGCATCGATCACCTCCTGGAAGCCGGCGAAGTCGATCGCCATCCAATGGTCGATCCGCAGGCCGGTCACCTTGGACAGGATGGCGGCGGTCTTGCCGGCAGCCTTCTCGACGCCGCCCTGCTGCCAGCCGAGGGCGAACGCCTCGTTGATCTTGCCGTTGTCGGGCAGCTGCCGCAGCCCTTCGATCCAGAAGTCGCGCGGGACGGGGATGACCGTGGTCGTGTCCTTCTTGGGGTCGATGGACATGATCTGGATTGAGTCGGCCAGGTAGTTGCCGCTCTTGTGCTCCTCCCCGCCATAGCCGAAGAGCGCGATGTTCACGCGGTCCTCGCCGTTGAGAGGACCCCACAGGGCCGATGACATCGCTGGCGCGCTGGAGACGGATTCGTTGAAGGCGGAGACGCGCTGCCAGAGCAGGATCGCGCCCACCGTGGCGATGATCAGGAGCAGCAGGATGGCGAGGCCCAGGATCACCTTGATGGACGGGCGGCGTCGCGCCACCACCGCGCGAGAGGCTGAAGCGCGCCCGCCACCGCCGGTTGCCTCGGCATAGGGGTCGATGCCCTGGCCCTGCAGCTCGTCCTCGTAGGCGGCCGAGTGGCGAATGCGTCGTGCCCGATCCGTCGACGATGCGGATGTTCGGTTGCGACGGATCATCTGGCGCGACTGTGCATGCGGACTCCCGTTGCGGGCGGGCGGCGACAGGATAGCCGGGTCGCCGGGGCCGCGTAGGCGCGGCGCGGTAAGCCACTGGTGATTCCGCGGTAAGCGAGCGACGCCACCCTGACGGGATGACCCCGCTCGCGCCGGCCTCGACCGCGGCCGCGTTGGCCGATGCGCTGGTGGCCGGCCTGGACGCGGAGCAGCGCGCCGCGGCGACGCTGCCGGACGGTCCGGCGCTCATCATCGCGCCCGCCGGCAGCGGCAAGACCACCACCCTGATCGCGCGGCTGGGCGTCCTGCTGTCCCGCGGTGTGGCGCCGGAGCGGATCGCGGTGGCCACCTTCAACCGCGACGCGGCGCTGGAGCTGGCGACCCGCATCGAGTCGCGGCTGGCACCGACACTGTCGTCCGCCGCCCGGATCGAGGTGCGCACCCTCCACGCGCTGGCACGCGAGGTGATGCTCGACCACCGCGGCCCGGCGAAGCTGGTCAGCGACCGCCTGCCACTCCTGCGCGCCGTGCTGCGCCGGGCGGCCGCACGCGCTCCGGAGGCCGGTCCGCCGTTGCCGGAGGCGGCGGTGCTCGATACGCAGATCTCCGCCTGGAAGGTGGAGCGCCGCCCACCGCAGCATCCCGAGCTGGTGGAGGCCTATCGGTCCATGCTCACCTCTGCCGGCGGGCTCGACTTCGACGACCTGGTCGCCGGCGCGGCCGATGGGCTGGAGTCGGACCCGCACCTGCGTCGCCGCTGGCAGGACCGCTTCAGCCACCTCTGCGTCGACGAGTTCCAGGACGTCGATGCGGCGCAGCTGCGCCTGGTGCGGCTGCTGGCCGAGCCGCAGCGCAACCTCTTCGTGGTCGGCGACGACGACCAGACGATCTATGCCTGGCGACTGGCCGACGTGCGACGCATCTTGCGGTTCGAGGCGCTGTACCCCGGCACGCGGCGCGTCCAGCTGGCGACCAACTACCGCTGCCCCGGCCCCGTGGTGGCCGCCTCGCGACGGCTGATCGGCGTGAACCGGGAGCGCTTCGCCAAGCGCATCGACCCGTCCCCCGCTGCCGGCGTCGCGCTCGACACCATCCTCGCCTACCCCAGCACTCATCCCGCATGGCCCGATGGGCTGGTCGGCCTGGCGGCCGACGAGGCGCAGGCCGGACGCACGGTCTGCTTCCTGGCGCGCACGCGGTCGGAGCTGGGACCGATGCTGACGGCCGTGGCCCGCGCCGGCGTACCGCACACCACTGCCGTGCCCGCCGCCGTGCAGGCCGACCCGGTCCAGCGGCTGGTCGCCGCCGCGCGAGATCTGCCGGGGCATCTGTTGCCGTTCGAGGCGTTCCTCTCGCTGCGGTCCAGCCATGGCTGGCGCCGCGCCGACGCCAGCGACGCCCTCTCCGATGACGACCACGCGGCCCTCGACGCGCTGTTGGGCTGGTCAGTCGGCATCGGCCGACTGGATCGCTTCCTCGATGCCCACGACCGCGCGGTGGCACGGCTCGTCGAGCTGCGACGGCCGGATGCCCTGGTCGAGCTGGTGACGGTGCACGGCGCCAAGGGCCGCGAGTGGCAGACCGTGGTGGTGCTGGGCATGGAGGAGGAGCGCTTCCCCAACCGACGGTCGCTGGTCGATGCCGTCGAGCCGGATCGGGCGCTGGAGGAGGAGCGTCGCCTGGCCTACGTCGCGCTGACGCGCGCCACGCGACGGCTGGTCCTGGCCTACGACCCGGCGCGGCCGTCCCGGTTCCTGGCCGAGATGGGAATCGAGCCTAGAGGCCGACCTCCGGCGCGATCGGGGTGAGGAAGCGGACCATGTTGGCCACGTGCTCGTCGAAGTCCAGGCCCAGCTCGTCGGCGCCCGCCAGCAGCATCTCGCGCGGCACCGCCCGGGCGAAGGCCTTGTCCTTCATCCGCTTGCGGACGTTGGGCGGCTCGACGTCCGCCAGCTTCCGGGTGGGACGCATCAGGGCCACCGCCACCAAAAAGCCGGACAGCTCGTCGCAGGCATAGACCAGGTGGTCGAGCCGGGTGGTGCGCGGGATGCCCAGCGCGTCGTTGTGGCGCCGCACCGCGTCCACCACCTCCGCCGGGTAGCCGCGTCGCGCCATCTCATCGGCCCCGATGGCGCCGTGGGTCGAGGCGTCCGGGTAGCGCTCGTAGTCCAGGTCATGGAGCAGGCCCGCGATCCCCCAGCGCTCCACGGTGGCGCCGTCCAGCCCATCGGCGGCCGCGTAGCCGCGGACGCCGGCCTCGACCAGCAGGCCGTGCTTGCGCAGCGACGGGTTCTCGTTCCATTCGTGGAGCAGCGCCACGGCGTCGGCCCGCGTCGGGTCCGTTGCGGGCGGCTCAGGCTCCGCGGTCGGTGGCTTGGTCACGCGCGTCGAGCGATGCGCAGCTGCAGGAGGCCACCGCCGATCACGAAGGCGATGCCGACGAAGATCAGCGCCAGGTTGCTGCCGCCCAGCACGCCGACGAGCATCAGCACCATGCCGATCACAGCCAGGACCGCGGACATCGGCTCCCTCCGTCAGCGCAACGCGTTGGGCGGGATTCTACGACCCGGCGAGGCCGGTGCTCAGGCGGGGACGGCGTCGCGGGTACGGGCCCGCGCGATCGGCTTCGACTCGTGGCCGTCCAGCGCCCGGCGCAGGTAGCGGCCGGTGTGCGAGGCGGGAGTCTTGGCCACCTGCTCCGGCGTCCCGCTGGCGACGAGATCGCCGCCGGCATCACCGCCCTCGGGCCCCAGGTCGATCACCCAGTCGGCGCTCTTGATCACGTCCAGGTTGTGCTCGATCACGACCACCGTGTTACCCGTGTCGGCCAGGCGCCCCAGGACGGAGAGCAGCCGCGCCACGTCGTCGAAGTGCAGGCCCGTGGTCGGCTCGTCCAGGATGTAGAAGGTCCGTCCGGTCGCCCGCTTCGACAGCTCGGTGGCCAGCTTGACGCGCTGCGCCTCGCCGCCGGACAGGGTGGTGGCCGGCTGGCCGAGGTGGATGTAGCCCATCCCCACGTCGTGCAGCGTCTGGAGCTTGTTCTTGATCGACGGCACCGCGCTGAAGAAGTCCAGCGCCTCGTCGACCGTCATCTCCAGGATCTCGGCCACGTTCCGGCCCTTGTAGTGGATCTCCAGCGTCTCGCGGTTGTAGCGCTTGCCCTTGCAGACCTCGCACTGGACGTAGACATCGGGCAGGAAGTGCATCTCGATCTGCACGATCCCGGCGCCCTCGCAGGCCTCGCAGCGGCCGCCCTTGACGTTGAAGCTGAAGCGCCCGGGCCGGTAGCCGCGCAGCCGTGCCTCGGGGACGGCGGCCAGCAGCTCCCGCAGCGGGCCCCACAGGCCGGTGTAGGTAGCCGGGTTGGAGCGCGGGGTACGGCCGATGGGCGACTGGTCGATCTCGATCACCTTGTCGATCAGCTCGATTCCCTCGATCGCGGCGTGCGCCCCGGGTCGCTCGCGAGCGCCCCAGATCCGCGCGGCCAGCGCCGGGTACAGGATCTGGGTCACCAGGCTGGACTTGCCGGAGCCGCTCACCCCGGTCACCGCCACGAAGCGGCCGAGCGGGAAGGCGACGTCGATCGCGCGCAGGTTGTTCTCGGCCGCGCCACGCACGGTCAGCCACTCCCCGCTTCCCCGGCGCCGCCGTTTCGGCACCGGCACGGACTTGTCGCCGCGCAGGTAGGCGGCGGTGATGGACCGATGATTCTCGAGCAGCGCGTCGAGTGGCCCCGAGTGGATCAGCTCGCCGCCGTGCTCCCCCGCGGCCGGCCCGATGTCGACCACCCAATCGGCGGAGCGGATCGTCTCCTCGTCGTGCTCGACCACGATCAGCGTGTTGCCCAGGTCGCGCAGCCGCACCAGCGTGCTGATCAACCGGTCGTTGTCGCGCTGGTGCAGCCCGATCGACGGCTCGTCCAGGATGTACAGCACGCCCATCAGGCTGGAGCCGATCTGCGTCGCCAGCCGGATCCGCTGCGCCTCCCCGCCGGAGAGCGTGCCGCTGGCCCGGTCCAGGGTCAGGTAGTCCAGCCCCACGTCGATCAGGAAGTGCAGCCGCGCGCGGATCTCCTTGAGCACCTGCCGCGCGATCTGGTTCTCGCGCTCGGTCAGGCGCTCGGGCAGCGCGGCGTACCAGGCCAGCGCATCGGTCACCGACAGGCGGGTGGTCTCGATGATGTTGCGGGTGCCGATCGTGACCGACAGCGACTCGGCCTTCAGCCGCATCCCGTTGCAGGTGGGACAGGGCTTGGTCGTCATGTAGCGCTCGATCTCGGCCTTCACCGCGTCCGAGCCGGTCTCGCGATAGCGTCGCGCCAGGTTCGGCACGACGCCCTCGAAGGTGGTGCGGAAGGTGTGGATGTTGCCGTTGCGCGCCCGGTACTTGACCTCGACCCGCTCGCCGCCGTTCCCGTTCAGCACGATCTTGCGCGCATCGTCGTCGAGGTCGCGGAACGGCTGATCGATGCCGAAGCCGTAGCGCTCGGCCACCGCCTCCAGGATCTTGGCGCCCCACGACTCGGTGATCACCATCCGCCGCCACGGCAGCACCGCGCCGCCGCTCAGGGGCAGCGACTCATCGGGAATCACCAGCTCCGGATCGATCTCCAGCCGCGAGCCCAGGCCTGTGCAGCCGGGGCAGGCGCCGTGCGGCGAGTTGAACGAGAAGTTGCGGGGCGCGGGCTCCTCGAACGAGCCGCCGTGCTCCGGGCAGGCATACCGTTCGCTGAAGAGCCGCTCCTGCTCTTTCTTGGGTGCATCGGGCAGGAGGAGCAGGAGGCTGCCGTCCGACAGGCGCAGGGCGGTCTCGATCGAGTCGGCCATCCGGCTGCCGTCGGGACGCGGGTGGCCGTCGTCATCGGTCCGGCGCACCACCAGGCGGTCGACCACGACCTCGATGCTGTGCTTGAACTTCTTGTCGAGCGCGATCTCCTCGTCCAGCTCGCGCAGCTCACCGTCGATTCGCACCCGCACGAAGCCACCCTGCTTGGCGCCGGCCAGCAGCTTCTCGTGCTCGCCCTTCCGGTCGCGGACCAGCGGGGCGAGCAGCATGATGCGCGTGCCGTCCGGCAGGTCGTAGATCTGGTCCACGATCTGCTCCACCGTCTGGCGCGTGATCTCGCGGCCACAGATCGGGCAATGCATGCGGCCGATGCGCGCGAACAGCAGCCGCAGATAGTCGTAGATCTCGGTCACGGTGCCGACCGTCGAACGAGGGTTCCGCGATGCGCCCTTCTGGTCGATGCTGATCGCCGGCGACAGCCCGTCGATCTGGTCGACGTCCGGCTTCTCCATCTGGCCCAGGAACTGGCGGGCGTACGCTGACAGCGACTCGACGTAGCGGCGCTGCCCCTCGGCGTAGATGGTGTCGAAGGCCAGGCTGGACTTGCCCGATCCGGACAGCCCGGTGATCACGATCAGCCGGTCGCGCGGCATCTCGACGTCCAGGTTCTTCAGGTTGTGCTCGCGTGCGCCGCGCACGACGATCCGGTCCGAGGGCATCGCTTCGATGATACCAGACCGATGTGAACGCCCGTTCGGTTTCAGCACGTACGGGAAGCTGCTCATCCGGGCTTTGGATGCTGCCGGCGATACCTGACATCGAGTGACATGATTGCGGGTCAGCGCACCAGGCCGTCGTAGTCGCTGACCACGAAGACGTCGCGGCAGTCCGCACGGAGGTCTGCGGCGCAGCCGGCCGCGGCTGCGTCGTCGAAGTGGCCGACGAAGACGAGCTGCTCCAGCCGCAGGTTCGGGCCACCCGGCTCGGACCGGGACGGGAATGGCTGCCCTGTCGCCGCCGACAGTCGCAGGCCGTGCTCCTCCAGCTCGGCCTGGGTCACATCCTCGGCGGGCTGGGCGGGCATCAGCACCCGCAACGGGCAGTGGTGCTCCAACCAGGGAACGGACGCGGCCGCCGGGCCGGGCGGCTCCACGCAGTCCGCGTCGAGCGACGCGTACCAGCCCGCGATCCGCAGCTCCCGGTCGCCGTACACGTCGGCCGGTGAGTCATGCGCCAGCACCTGCGCCACGGTCAGGCGCTGCAGGTCCTCGCGCGGCTCGCCCAGCGAGCCGATCACCAACAGGCCGAAGACGAAGGCGCCCAGCAGCGCCACGATCCCGAGCCCGATCCGCGTCTCATGGTTCATGGCTCGGCGCCGATCCGCGCCCAGGATTCCTGAAGCAGCCCAATCGAGCGGCGCCACAGCGCCGCGCGACCGGGATCGTTCAGCCAGGTGGACGCACCGGAGGGATGCGGCAGGGCCAGGACCGATGCGCCCGCGGCCAGCGGCCAGGTGAGCGACCTCCCGACCAGGTCATCCAGCCGGGCCGATGGTCCGAAGGCGAAGCGATGCGCCAGTCCGCCCACCAGCAGCACCAGGCGCGGCGCGAGCAGCCGCACCTCCTGCTCCAGGATCGGTGCCCAGATCGCCAGGTCGGCGCGGGACGGCGGCGAGTCGACCGAGGCGCCGGGCCGCCGCCCGGGATAGCACTTGCCGACCGAGGTGACGTACCAGCGACCACGGAAATCGTCCAGGCTTATGCCGGCCAGGGCCAGCCAGCCGGCCAGCCGCTTGCCGGCGTCATGGGCAAAGGGCATGCCCGTGGCGATCTCGCGCCAGCCCGGCGCCTGTCCGATCAGCATCGCTCGTTCGGTGCCGTCGCCTGACAGCACCGGCGCCGAGCCATCCGCGCAGCCCGGCATGCTGTCCTGCAGGACGCGCAGCTCCGTCCCCTGCGGTGCGCGCCGCGGCTCGGGCAGCGTCCACTCCCCGGCGTGGCGCACCCGCTTCGGCGCGAGGTCGGTCAGCCTCCACCTCCGCGCAGGAGGGCGGCCAGCCGCAGGTCGTCGGCGATCGCCAGCCGCAGGGCGCGGCGCACACCATCGTGCGAGGGGCCGGCCTGCTCCAGGGCGTCGGTCAGGGCATCGCGGGCGGCATAGAGCGCGTCCACCGGATCGCCGTTGGCGGGCGCATCCGCAGCGCCGCCCAGCTCCCCCGCCATGGCCAGGTCCGCCTGCGTGACCGCCGCGATGGCCGCCTCGCCGTCGGGGGTCAGCGAGCCGGCCGCGTCGAGCGCGTCCGCCACCTCCTCGCGCGCCAGCTCCAGCCACCGCATCCACTGCCCGAACTCGGCGTCGGACGGCGACAGCTCGTCCAGGCTGAAGGCGGCCCGATGGACGCCGTTCTCGCCGCGCCTGGCCGCGGCGCGCTCCACCTCGTACCAGTTGTCGCCGATGACGACCGGGGCGGTCTCACCTCGTTCGCGCAGCCAGGCGCCGAAGGCCGCCACGCGGCGTGGCATCTCGGCCGCCGCCGCCTCGTCGCTGTCGCTGAACACGGCGCAACCGGGAAACTCGGCCGCGTAGGCGGCGAACGTGCCCGGACCGTCCACGTCCGGCTCCATGAAGATGGCATGCGGCATGGTGCCGGCCATCAGCCAGCCTCCGTGATGCGGGGTCTCACCGTCATGGGCGGCGGCGGCGCGGCGGGCGGCGGCGGGTGCCGGCCGGGATGACGTTGGGCCGTGCGGCGGTCGAGAAGACCTCCCGCCGTTCGCGGCCGGGGCGGCTGCCGTCGCCGCCGAACTCCCCGGCCTGGGCCGCGGCGGCATAGACATCGGCCGGGATCTCGCCCGGCGCGGCCGCCAGCTCCTCGCGCAGGCGGCGCAGCTGCAGGATCTCGTCGCGCAGCGCCGCGGCACGCTCGAACTCCAGGTTACGAGCCGCCTCCTTCATCTGGGCCTCGAGCCGGCCCATCATCTCGACCAGTTCCTCCGGCTCCTTGCCGGCCACCTCGAGCTCGGCCCGCTCCTCCGCCACCCGGCGCAGCCCCTCGTGGATGTCGCGGATGGCCTTCGTGATCGTCTCGGGCACGATGCCGTGCTCCTCGTTGTAGGCGACCTGCTTTGCGCGGCGCCGATCGGTCTCGTCGATGGCGGCCTGCATCGAGTCGGTCACCCGATCGGCATACATGATCACCCGGCCGCCCACGTTGCGCGCCGCCCGTCCGATGACCTGGATCAGGGAGCCGCCGGAGCGCAGGAAGCCCTCTTTGTCGGCATCCAGGATGGCGACCAGGGTCACCTCCGGCAGGTCGAGCCCCTCGCGCAGCAGGTTGATCCCGACCAGCACGTCGTACACGCCCAGGCGCAGGTCGCGCAGGATCTCGACGCGCTCCAGCGTGTCGACCTCGGAGTGGAGCCACTGCACCTTGATCCCCAGCTCGGCCAGGTAGTCGGCCAGGTCCTCGGCCATCTTCTTGGTCAGGGTGGTGACCAGCACCCGCTCGCCGCGGCCGACCGTGTCGCGGATCTCGTTGATCAGGTCGTCGATCTGGCCCGATGTCGGCCTCACCAGGATCTGCGGATCGACCACCCCGGTGGGCCGGATGAACTGCTCTGCCACCCGCTGGGCACGCTCCGTCTCGTATGGCCCCGGCGTGGCACTCATGTAGACCACCTGGCCCATGTGGTCCTCGAACTCCTCGAAGGTGAGCGGTCGGTTGTCCAGCGCCGAGGGCAGCCGGAAGCCGAAGTCGACCAGGATCTCCTTGCGGGTGCGGTCGTTCTTGTACATGCCGTGGACCTGCGGGACCGAGATGTGGCTCTCGTCCATGATCAGCAGGTAGTCGGTCGGGAAGTAGTCGATCAGGGT
>DATBME010000111.1:0-15747 GCA_036555005.1 Candidatus Limnocylindria bacterium
TGACGCAGAAGACGGTGCGCGCCGACTGCGCCCACTCGCGGAACCCGCGGACCGCGTCAGGATGGGTGGAGTCCAGGATGCGCAGCTCCAGCCCATCGCGGGTGGCTCCACTCGCGCCGAAGGTGCGGCTGAAGACCTCGGGTGCCAGGCTGGAACCGCCCATGCCCAGCACCGCTGCGCGGGTGTAGCCATCGTTCCGCACGTCACGCGCCAGGTGCTCGAGCTCCGGGACCCGCTCGCGCATCGCTTCCGCCAGGTCCAGCCAGCCCAGCCAGCCGCTCAGCGTCTCGGGCGGCGATCCCGACTCGGCCCAGAGGCTGCCATCCCGGGCCCACAGCCGGTCGGCGACCCGCTCCTGCTCCCAGGTGGCGAGCCGCTCGGCGATG
This sequence comes from Candidatus Limnocylindria bacterium, assembly GCA_036555005.1. Lineage (GTDB taxonomy): Bacteria > Chloroflexota > Limnocylindria > QHBO01 > QHBO01 > DASSCW01. Next base: position 387 of record DATBME010000111.1, read on the forward strand.
GCCGCGTCGAGCGGACCGTTGGTCATGCCGGTGTCAGCGCCTTGCGCTGGCTGTCGATCGCTGCGATCAGCTCGTCGAACGACGTGCCGAAGGTGGCTACCCCCTCGTCGATCAGCTCATCGGTGACCTGTCGCATGCTGATCCCCTGCTCCTCGATCAGCTCGAGCGTGCGTCGGGCGCCGGCCATGTCCTGGTCGAGCGTCCGCTCCAGCTTGCCGTGGTCCATGAAGGCCTCGATGGTCTCGATCGGCATGGTGTTGACGGTCATGGGACCGATCAGCTCCTCGACGTAGAGCACGTCGCGGTAGGCGGGGTTCTTGGTCGAGGTGCTGGCCCACAGGCAGCGCTGCACCCGTGCGCCGCCTGCGCGCAGCTCATCGAACTCGGCGCTGCCGAAGATCTCGCCGAAGGCCTCATAGGCGAGCTTGGCGTTGGCGATTGCGGCATGCCCGCGCAGGGCCAGGGCCGCATCGGTCCCGATCTCCTCCAGCCGCTTGTCGACCTTGGTGTCGACCCGGCTGACGAAGAAGCTGGCCACCGATGCCACCCGCGAGACGTCATCGCCCCGCTCCAGCCGCCGACGCAGGCCGGCGATGTAGGCGCGCGCCACGTCGCGGTACACGTCGACGCTGAACATGAGCGTGATGTTGATGTTGATCCCGTCGGCGATCGCGTCCTCGATGGCCGGCAGCCCCGCCGGCGTGGCAGGGATCTTGACGAATGCGTTCGGACGCCCGACCCGTTCCCAGAGGTGCCGGGCGCGGTCCAGCGTGGCCCGCGTGTCGTTGGAGAGGCTCGGCTCGACCTCGATCGAGACGAAGCCATCGGCACCATCCGCCTCGTCGTAGACCGGCCGGAGCACATCGGCCGCGTCGCTGACGTCGGCGACGGCGATCTCCTCGTAGATGCCGGCGCTGTCGTCACCCGCCTCGATCTCGCGGCGGATCAGATCGTCGTACTGGCCGGTGGCGACGGCCTTGCCGAAGATGGTCGGGTTGCTGGTGAGGCCGCGGATCCCCTCGCCGACCAGCTCGCGCAGGCGTCCGGACTCGATCAGCTTGCGATCGATGAAGTCGATCCAGGGACTCTGATCCAGCTCGGCATGCAGCCGTTGCAGCGCGTTCATATCGGTCGCCTCCTCAGGCCTCCGCGCCGGTGCGCGCGCCAACCAGATCGCGTGCAGCCGCCACGATGTGTTCTGCGTCTATTCCTGCCTCAGCCAGCTGCTCGGCCGGCGTGGCCGAGCCGGGCATGACCCGCACCGCCAGCCTGTGGACCGGTGGCCGCTCCGGCGCGTCGGCCAGGGCCTCGAGCACCGCGTCGCCGATCCCCCCCTCCGGCAGGTGGTCCTCCACGGTGATGATCGCCGCCGTCTCACGCGCGGCAGTCCGCAGCGTCTCGGCGTCGACCGGCTTGACCGAGTAGAGGTCGATCACCCGGGCCTTGAGCCCCTCGCCGGCCAGCGCGTCGGCCGCCTTGATGGCCTCGTGCAGCGTGATCCCCGCCGCGACCAAAGTCACGCGGTCGTCAGTGCTCGACCGCACCACGCGGGCCTCGCCGATCGGGAACTCCTCCCCGGGCGGGTAGATGACCGGCGTCTTCTCGCGGGTGGTGCGCATGAAGACGATCCCCTTGCGGTCGGCGGCCGCCGCCAGCAGGGCGGCAGCCTGGTTCGCGTCTGACGGGTAGAGAACGGTGCTGCCATGTACCGCGCGCAACGCGGCCAGGTCCTCCAGCGCCATCTGCGACGGCCCGTCCTCGCCGATGCTCACCCCGGCGTGGGAGCCGGCCAGCACCAGGTTGGCGCGGCTGACCGCCGCCATGCGCACGAAGTCGTAGGCGCGTGACAGGAAGGCCGCGAAGGTCGCGGCGAACGGGCGCCAGCCGCGAACCTGGAAGCCGACCGCGTAGGCCAGCATCTGCTGCTCGGCGATGTAGGCCTGCACGAACCGGTCGGGATGCGCGGCGGCGAACTCCTCGGTGTAGGTCGAGTTGCCGACCTCGCCGTCGATGGCGATCACGTCGCCGCGCGCATTGCCCAGCGCGACGAGCGCATCGCCATAGGCCTTGCGCGTCGCCTCCTTCGTGCCGAGCTCGTAGGCGGGCAGGCTGAGCTCGCCCTCGGTCGGGAACCGATGCGGCCGGTGGTTGCCCTCCGGCTTCGGCACCTGGACGCGGATCTCGCGGATGCCGCCCAGCTCCTCGATCGCGGCCTCTGGATCGGTCAGGGGCTTGCCATGGGCCCCGTTCTGGTTGGCCACATCGGCGACACCATGGCCCTTCTCGGTCCTGGCCACGATCACGGAAGGCCGTCCGTGAGTAGCGATCGCCTCGCCCAGGGCGGCGTCGATCTCTCCCACGTCATGGCCGTCGATCGCGATGGCGTGCCAGCCGAAGGCGGTGGCGCGCGACACGTAGGCGTCCAGGTCCCAGCCGTGCATCGTCTCGCCGGTCTGGCCCAGGCGGTTGACGTCGATGATGGCGGTCAGGTTGTCCAGGCCGTGGAACCCGGCCGCCTCGAACGCCTCCCACATCGACCCCTCGGCCATCTCCGAGTCGCCACACAGGGTCCAGACCCGGTACGGGATGCGGTCGAAGTAGCGGCCGGCGTAGGCGACGCCCACCGAGACGGGAAGGCCTTGCCCCAGCGAGCCAGTGGCCACGTCCACCCAGGGGAGGATGGGCGTTGGGTGCCCCTCGATCCGGCTCCCCAGCTGACGGAAGGTGAGCATCTCCTCGTCGCTGATGGCGTCGGCGGCCTTGTAGACGGCGTACAGCAGCGGCGAGGCGTGACCCTTCGAGAAGATGAGATGGTCGTTGCGCGGGTCGTCAGGCGCGCCGAAGTCGTAATGCAGGTACTTGCTGATCAGGACCGCAATGAGATCGGCCGCGGACATCGACGAGGTCGGATGCCCGGAGCCGGCGGCGGCACTTGACCGGATGGAGTCGACGCGCAGCTGCTGTCCCAGCTCGCGCCATGCGTCGTGATCGCCCATCGCGCGGATCTCCCGCAAGTTCTCTGCCGTTCGGAGGTCATCCCATTCTACGGCCGAGCCTGCGAGACGCCGTTTATCGGCCCAGCCCAGCGGAGTTCCCGTGCGGTCCCAGGCGAGGCGTCAATCCTTTTCAGGGGCAGTACTCAGCCCGTGAGTACAACGGCGCCGATACGGCAGCGCGCGCGACGGGGCACTCACACCCGATGTAAGGGTGCGCGCAGCAAGGGCTGATCGGGGCGCGGCGGCGCTCATGTACTCAACAGGTGCGTACCCGCGCTCGTGTGCGCGCAGTCGCGAACAAGGAGCGCCGCGCGCGCGTGGATCGCGGGGGAGCGTCAGCCGCGCATCAGCCGCGCATCAGCCGGAAGCAGTCGCTGCAGTAGACGGGGCGGGCACCGGTCGGCTTGAACGGGACCTGGGTGTCCTTGCCGCAGCGGGCGCAGACCGCATCGAACATCTCGCGTGGGCCGCGGCTGTAGCTGCCGCCGCCGCCCGCGTAGGTCCCACCATTGCCGTAGCTGCCGCCGCCCGAGGCTCTCCGCTGCGCGCGGCACGATGGGCAACGCTTGGGCGCGGAGGTGAAGCCCTTCTGCGCGAAGAATTCCTGCTCGGATGCGGAGAAGACGAAGTCGATGCCGCAGTCCGCACAGGTGAGCACCTGATCGGTATAGGCCACGCCGGACCTCCCTGAGCTGATGACCACGTCGGGTTCCATCCGCCTCGGTGAGCGCCGGCCACGGGTCTTGCCGCTACCCCGTGAGCCGACGGTTGGACGTGGTGGGAGGGGCGGGAAAGGCTGCTGGCGCCGCGCTTCGGCGGCCCGACTCGAGGCGAGTATACGCAGCCCATCCGGGTGCGCAAGGTCAGGCGGATCGGACTCGCCGGGGAGGCGTCTATGCTGGACCGATGCGGAGCCTCGGCCTGATCGTCGGCCTGCTCGCCGTCCTGGCGGGCGGCGTCTGGACCCTGCAGGGCGTCGGGATCCTGCCCGGCAGCTTCATGAGCAGCAACCAGACCTGGGTCGTGATCGGGCTGGTGACGGTGGCGATCGGTATCGGCCTGGTGGCCTGGAGCCGACGCCGCGCCGGAAGCGGGACCTAGCCTCCCACCAGCTCCGCGCCGGCATCGGCCATGGCAGTCATGGCCCGCTCGCCGTCGCCCGGCTGCAGGTTCACCGCCGCCACGGCGTTCATCAGCACCTGCGTGTCGAAGCCCAGCCGCCGCGCATCCAGGGCCGTGGCGTTGACGCAATAGTCGGTGGCGAGCCCGCAGATCACGACACGCGACACGCCGCGGTCGCGCAGCATGCCTTCGAGCGGGGTGGGGATCATCGCCCCAGACGCCGGGTCGCGCATGGTGAAGCCGGAGTAGCCGTCCTCCCCGTTGCTTCCCTTGCGGATGACCTCGCCCCGCACCACCAGGTCGGGGTGCAGCTCCGCCCCCCAGCTGTCGGCCAGGCAGTGCACCGGCCAGATGCCGCCATCCTTGGCAAAGTGCGGCGTCGACTCGGGGTGCCAGTCCTGGGTGTAGACCACGGTCGCGCCGGCCTGCTCGGCAGCGGCCACCTCGTCGTTGATGCGCGGCACGATGCGACCGGCGCGACGCACTGCCAGGCTCCCGGCCGGATCGGCAAAGTCGTTCTGGACGTCCACCACGATCAGCGCGGTGGCAGGGTCGTACTCGGGCACGGCCCGATCATACCGACGCGGCAGCGCGCTCGCGGGCAGCGGACGGGCGCTATCGTCCAAGGCCGATGCCGGAGTCCGTCCTGACGCCCGACGACCTCGCGCTGCGACCGGGTCTCGGCGCCCGCAGCCCCTGGCTGCGCGAGGCGCTGGCGGCCGAGGGCGATCCCCCGCCGCTCCCGCCTCCTTCCGCCGACATGACCTGTGACGTGGCCATCGTGGGTGGCGGCTACACGGGGCTGTGGACCGCGCTCCAGCTGAAGGACCGCGCCCCGGAGCTGGAGGTCGTGCTCCTGGAGCAGGACATCTGCGGTGGCGGACCGTCCGGCCGCAACGGCGGGTTCGTCAACGCCTGGTGGGACGAGCTGGATACCCTCGAGGAGCTGTACGGCGCCGGACCGGCGCTGGCGGCGGCGCACGCCGTGTCGGATTCGGTGCGGGCGATCAGCGCCTGGTGCGATGAGCGCGGCATCGACGCCCACTACCGCCAGGCCGGCATGCTGGAGGTGTCGACCGCCGAAGCCCACGACGACCGACCGCTCGGCACCGTCCGGGTGGCCGATCGGCTGGGCGTGCCCGAGGAGTTCGTGGCCCTCACCGCGGACGAGGTCAGGGCGCGCTGCGCCTCGCCACGGTTTCGCAGCGGAGCCTTCATGCGCGACGGCGCCACGGTGCAGCCGGCACTGCTGGCGCGGGGCCTGCGCCGCGTTGCGCTGGAGCGTGGCGTGGTCATCCACGAGCAGAGCCGGGTCCGGCCCCGGCTGAAGCGCGACGGCTCACGCACCTCGCTGCTGGTCGACGCGGCCGGCGGTCCGCATCGGTTGACGGCGGGCCAGGTCGTGCTGGCCGTGAATGCGTGGGGAGCCGGCTGGCGCCCATTCCGTCGGTCCATCCTGGCCTGGGGCAGCTACATGGTCCGGACCGAGCCCATCGCCGAAGAGCGGCTGGCGGGCCTGGGCTGGGCCGGAGGCGAGTCGATCTACACCGCGCGCTTCAACGTCGAGTACTTCCACGTGACGCGCGACGGGCGCATCGCCATCGGCTCCGGTGGTGGCGTGCCCGGCTACGACGGGCGTATCGGTCCCTCCTTCACCGACGACCTGGGCTCCGCACGGCGAGCGGCCACGGCCTTCCGGTTCCTGTTCCCGCAGCTGGCCGACGTGCGCCTGACCGACGCCTGGGGTGGACCGATCGACGTCTCCGGCGACCACCTCCCGCGTTTCGGCACGCTCCCCGGCGGAGGCGCGCACTACGCACTCGGCTACTCGGGCAACGGCGTCGCGCCCTCCCACCTGGCCGGGCGCGTCCTGGCCGCCCTGGTCCTGGGATCCGATGAGCCGATCACGCGGCTCTGCCTGGTGGGGCCGCCGACCCGCCGGCTGCCACCCGAGCCGTTCCGGTATCTTGGCGCTCGCGTCATCCGCCGTGCGGTCATGAGCCGAGAGGCTCGCGAGATGCAGGGCCGCCGAGCCCCGTGGTGGCTGCGCCAGCTGACCGCCCTGCCGCGGCGGCTGGGCATCCACCTTGGACCCAGCGCCTGAGCGATGGCCGAAGGAGGATCGATGAGCACGAACCTGACCGGCACCCTGGTGGCGCTGCTGCGCGCGATGCGCCAGGCGGAGCGCGACGTCTTCGGCGGGCTGCCTCCGGAGGCGCGGGATCGCCCGCTCCGGGAGGGCGACTGGTCGCCGAAGGATCACCAGGCGCACCTCACCGCCTGGAAGGCGCGCCAGGCGCATCGGTACGCGGCAGCACGGGCCGGCCAGGAGCCGTCCGAGATGTCCGACGACGAGATCCAGTCCATCAATGACGAGCAGCACGCGGCGCGGGCCGATTGGGACTGGGACGCGATCAGCCAGGAGGCCGACGAGGTGACCGAGCGGCTGATCCGCGAGATCGCGGACACCGACCCCGACGTGATCGCCGGGTCAGAGCGCCTGATCCAGGGCTCGTTCGGGAACGGACCGTTTCATGCCATGGAGCACTTCGGCTGGCTGCTGCAGGCCGACGTTGGCGCCGATGCGAACCGAATCGCGGCATTCGTGGACGAGACCCAGCGGCTCGTGGGAGAGGGCCAGCTCCCGGACCGTGACATGGCCATCGCCACCTACAACGTGGCGTGCTTCCAGGCGCTGGCCGGCAACCTGGACGCCGCCCGGCCGCTCCTGCGACGAGCCTTCAAGCTCGACCCGGAGCTTGCCAGCTGGGCGAAGGAGGACACCGATCTGACCGCCCTGCGGGACGAGCTGGAGGAGCTGGCCGGGCCGGCCTGAGCCGTGGCCGATCAGCTCGGGAAGAGCTTCCTCAGGCGCCGATACGCCTCCGCCGCCGTGCCGCTGCGGCCCTGCGGCCAGTCCTGATCGGGGTCGCCGCCACCCCCTTCGCTCAGCCCGCTCGACGAGGCGCTCTCCGCTGGCGGTGAGGCCTCCCGGGCTCCGGGGATGCCCAGGTCCGGGGTCGCCGTGCCGGCTGCTGGTCCGTCGAGCGGGCGTGCTGCGGCGTCGACCGCTGGTGCCAGTCCCGGGCGTGCCGGCTGGCCCGGGATGTCGGACGCTTCGCGCGGGGCTGCCGACGGTGGCGGGGCGTCGGATGGACGACCGAGCAGCCGCCGGATCGCCTCTACTTCTTCCACGTCCCAGCCCTCGTCCTCGGCAAGCTGGGCGAGCTCGGCGTCGGACAGCTCGAGCGCCGGCGGAGTGGCCTGGGCCGGTGACGCCGCCCCCGGGCTCCGCCAACCCTGGGCCGCGACCTCCAGGTCGGCCGCCTCGAACTCGTCGCCCAGCCACATCAGCTCCTCCTCGCCGGAAGCGGCGGTGGGTTGCGGATTCGCCGGCGGGGGCATCGTCGCCGCCATCGGCACGGGCGGCGCGATGAACTCCTCGGGTCCGCGCCAGGCCTCGGCGCTCGGCGCCGCAGCACTAATCGTGGGCGATTCGTCGGACGCGCGTGGCGGCGCATCCACCTCGGGCGGCGCCGTGTCGGTCGCGTCCACCGGCGCCGTCCACACCGGCTCCGGCATCGGCTCATCGAAGGCCTCCTGGATGGCTTCCGCCTCGACCTCGGCTTCCTCGACGGCTGCCGTTTCGAACGCGGGCAGCTCTTCGTGCGCGTTCGCCTGGGCCGGCTGATCGGTCGGCTCGAACGCTTCCTGGATGGCCGCTTCCCCGGCCTCGGCGAATTCCTCGGGCTCGGCGGATTCCTCGGCCTCGGCCGATTCCTCGGCGACGGCCTCTGCGACGGGTGCGTCCTCGGCCGCCTCCGGCGCCTCCGCCTCGGCGGTGCTGGGCTCTGGCTCGGCCACGGCCGTTGCGACGGCGACCGCCGCGCCCGCAGCGGCGGGCGATGCCTGATCGGGCGGACGCGGGGCCTCCTCGAACGCATCCTGGATGGCCGCCCTCGCCTCTTCCTCTGCCATGGCCTGTGCCTGAGCGCTCGGCTCGAATCCCTCGTGGCCCAGGTCCGGCGGCGTCGCTTCCGGCGAGGGATGTTCGCCGAACGCCAGCTCGGCTGCCACGCCGGTCGCCTCCCCGCCGACGTCAATGGGGACCGCACTGAGCTCGCCGCCACCGACCTGATCACGTGGGGGTCCCGGTGGCTCGTCCACGTCGTCGGCCGCGTCCTGCGTCGTCTCGGCGGGCGCCTCCGCCTCGGCGTCATCCCGCATCGGCTCAGCTTCTGCCTTCGTCGCCTCGTCGCCCGCCGCTTCGGCCTGTGCAGCCTCGAGCCAGCTGAAATCACCATCCGCAAACCAGTCGGGTTCCACGACCTCGGTCGAGTAGTAGGACGGGACCGATGGCTGCGCGGGCTCCGGCTCGACAGCCTCGATCGGCCTCGCTTCGGCCTCCGCCTGAACGGGCTCCGGGAGGGCAGGGGCCTCTGGCTGGGCGATCGGCTCAGGCTCGGCAATCGGCTCCGGTTCGGCCAGGGCCTCTGGCTGGGCGATCGGCTCAGGCTCGGCAATCGGCTCCGGTTCGGTCAGGGCCTCTGGCTCGGGGATCGGCTCAGGCTCGGGGATCGGCTCCGGTTCGGTCCGCGACGCGTCGATGTCGCGCTGCAGCGCCGCCAGGGCGGCAGCCGTCTCCTCGGCGCCCGGGAGCTCGGCGATCGTCGGGTCGTCCGCGCGGGCCAGCGCGGCCGCGAAGGCTGCGGTGGCGGTCCGGCCGCTCCTGTCGCGCCGTCGTGGGGGCTCCGGTGGGGCTTCGACCTCGTCCACGGCCGCTTCGTCCACGACCTGGACAGGAATCGGTTCGGCCATCGGCTGAGACAGACCCACCTCGGGCTCGATCGCACCGGCCGGCACGTCTCCGCCGTCGGGGGCCGTGGCCTCGGTCTCGACCGCGGGCAGCGGTTCCTCGGCCTCGACCGCCACCGCCGCGACCTCCTCGACGGGAAGTGGCTCGACGGGAGGTGGTGCTTCGGCGAAGGCCGGCTCGTCGACCAGGTCGATCATCGGCTCGGCGGCGGGCTCGTCCTCGCCGGCCACCGTTTCCTCGAGCTCGGCGAATACCGGTTCGGCTGCCGCTGGTTCGACCGCCGCATGCTCGGCCGGTGGCCCGGCTGTGGCCGGCTCGCCCGCCGGGGGCGCTTCGGCCTCGACCGGTGCCGGGGCGGGGGGCTCCGGAACGGCATCGGATATCTCCCAGGCCACCGTCGAGGCCGGTCGAGCGCCGGGCAGGCGGAGGTCCATGCGCGCCTCCAGCAGGTCCACCCTGCCCCGCAGGGCGGCCACCTCGCCACGCGCCTCGCCGAGCGCCAGCAGGGCCTGTCCGTAGCGCTCGGTCAGGTTGCGGAACTCGGTCAGCAGCTCGCGGAAGGGACTGGGCTCGTGGGATCCAGCGTTGCCGTTGACCGGCGAAGATGCCGAATCGGGCGCTCCCCCGGCGCCGCCGGGCGGCATTGCCGAGGCCGGATTCACCGACGGCGGGGCGCTGCGCGGCTGAAGGAAGACGATCATGCCGTCCGGCCCTTCCGGCGCGCCCGCAAGCACGCCGCGGGCCAGCAGCTCCCATACACGCCGTTCCGGGATGCCAAGAACGATTGCCGCGTCCTTGACCGAATAGCCGTCCATCACGGGTTCGATAGCGTAAACCAAAGCCTGTGGCCCCCGTGGGTCGAGTAGGATCGGTCCTCCATGAGCAGCCCGCCGGGCACGACGCTGCGCGTGCCGACGCTTCCCGGACACGATTTCAATCTGCCGCCCGGGCTCGAGGGCCTCGACGACCTGGCCTACAACCTGTGGTGGAGCTGGACGCCGCGGGCCGGCGCGCTCTTCTCGCGGCTGGACCCGGGAGCCTGGGCCCGCCACCGCAACCCGATCGCGGTGCTGGCCGGCATGGACGTCGCCCGCTGGGAGGTGGCCGCCGCCGATGAGGAGTTCCTGGTCGACGCCAGCCGCCTGCTGGACGAGTACCACCGCTACATGGGCAACGGCAGCGACTCGTGGTACCAGCACCAGATCGCCGGCGATCCGGCGAGCGCCCTGCCGGGACCGATCGCCTACTTCTGCGCCGAGTACGGCTTCCACGAGTCGATGCAGATCTACTCCGGCGGCCTGGGCGTGCTGGCCGGCGACCACTGCAAGTCGGCATCCGATGCGGCCCTGCCCTTCGTCGGCGTGGGCCTCCTCTACCGTCGTGGCTACTTCCGCCAGCAGATCGACGCCGATGGCCATCAGGAGCACGCCCAGCCGGACCTCGATCCGTCGATGCTGCCGCTGCGGCGGGCACGTGCGGCCAACGGCTCCGGCCTGCAGGTGAGCGTCGACTTCCCCGATCGCCAGGTCCATGCGGCGGTCTGGGTGGCGCAGGTCGGCCGCGTGCCGGTGCTGCTGCTGGACACGGACCTGCCGGCCAACACCGGGCCGGACCGTCCGATCACGCACATCCTCTACGTGCGCGGCCGCGAGATGCGCCTCTGCCAGGAGCTGATCCTGGGCATCGGCGGCGTGCGAGCGCTGGGCGAGCTGGGCATCGCCCCGGCGGTGTGGCACCTCAACGAGGGGCATTCCGCGTTCCTGCTGCTCGAGCGGGCGCGCGAGGCCATGGCCGAGGACGCCGCTCTCTCCGCCGCCGATGCCCTGAAGCAGGTCGGCCGCGACGCCGTGTTCACCATTCACACCCCGGTGTCGGCCGGCAACGAGACCTTCGACCGCGGCCTGGTCTCGAAGTACCTGGCCGCATGGCTGCACGTGACAGGGATGGATGACCACGAGCTGCTCGAGCTGGGACGCGGCCGCACCGATGAGCCGGACGCGCCGTTCGACATGACCGCCTTCGTGCTGCGCCATGCCAGCCACGCCAACGCGGTCAGCCGGCTGCACGCGGAGACCGCCACCGAGACCTGGGAGGTGGTTGCCGGACATCCGATCAGCGCCATCACCAACGGCGTGCACGTGGCGACCTGGCTCGGCAGGCCGATGCGGCGCCTCTACGAGCGCGCCCTGGGCACCTTCCTGGCCAGCGACCATGCCGGCCCGACGGCGCTGGACGGGGTGCGCCAGCTGGACGACGCGGACCTGTGGGCCGGCCACATGCAGCAGAAGCGGGAGCTGACCGACTTCATCGCCAGCCGCCTGGCGCGCCAGTTCGCGCGGCACGGCGAGCCCCCGGACCAGCTGCGGGAGGTGGCACGGGCGCTGGACCCGAAGGCGATGACCATCGGCTTCGCCCGACGCTTCGCCACCTACAAGCGCGCCGACCTCATCTTCCGCGACGAGGAACGGCTGGCCCGGCTGCTGTCCGACCCGGAACGGCCCGTGCAGATCGTGATGGCCGGCAAGGCGCACCCGGCGGATCGGCCCGGGCAAGGCGTCATCCAGCGCATCTTCGAGCTGTCACGCTCCGACCGCCTGCGCAGCCGGGTCTTCATCGTCGAGGACTACGACATGCGCATCGCCCGCTTCCTGGTGGCCGGAGTCGACGTCTGGCTCAACAACCCGCGTCGCCCGCTGGAGGCATCCGGCACCTCCGGCATGAAGGCGGCCATGAACGGGGTGCCCAGCGTCAGCGTGCTCGACGGCTGGTGGGACGAGGGCTATACCGGCGACAACGGCTGGGCCATCGGCACGCGCGAGCAGCTCGCCGACGAGGGCGCCCAGGACGAAGCCGATGCCGAGGCGCTCTACCTGCTGCTCGAGCGAGAGATCGTGCCCCGCTTCTTCGAGCGGGACGACGAGGACCTGCCGATCGCGTGGCTGGCCACCATGCGCGCTGCCGTCGCCGCTTCGATCTGGCAGTTCAGCACGGCGCGCATGCTGATCGAGTACGTCGAAGAGCTCTATCGTCCGGCGATTCGATCGGCCTCGGGCTCGGCGGTGCCGGCGTAGCGCTAGGGGAGCAGGAAGCGCGGGTTCTCCCAGATCCCGTAGACGTTGGTGGCGAAGTGCAGGTGGCAGCCGGTCGAGAAGCCGGTGGTGCCCTCGTAGCCGATCACCTGCCCGGTGCCGACCACCTGCCCGGGCTGCACGATGATCTGGGTGGTGATGTGCCAGTACCAGGTCTGGATCCCGCCGCCATGGTCGAGCACCACGCCGTAGCCGGCGTCGTACGGCCATAGGGGACGGCCCGAGGCCACCACCACCCCGGCCTTGGCGGCCAGGATCGGGGCGCCGCAGCCGACCGTCATGTCGATGCCGCCGTGGAAGTGCGGGTAGTAGGTGCCCTGGTAGGTGTACGGCGGCTCCAGCGCGAAGTTGGTGGGGCCCCACTCCTGGGTGATCCGCGCCCCCACCTCCGGCCAGCGGTACCCGGCCGCCGACAGCTGCTTGGCCTGCCGCCGCGCCTCGCGGCGCGCCTCCTCCTCCGCCAGCCGCCGCGCTTCGATGAGCGCCGCGCGCTCGGCGACGAGCCGGTGCACCAGCGAGGTGGCCTGGCGGAAGGCGGCCTCGTTCCTCTCGACCTGGGCGGCGACGTCACCCTTGGCCGCCAGCGCGGCGTTGAGCGCCGCCTCCTGTTCGGCCCGCTTCTGCGCGGCGGCCGTCCGCAGCCGCGCCGTCTCCCGCACCAGCCGACGCAGCTGATGCTCGCGCTGGGTGAGGAGCTGCTCCTGCTCGACCGCCACCGCGCGGGCCTCGTTCAGCGTGGTCCGGGCCAGCTGCAACGTCGCCTTCTTGACCGCCAGCTGCTCGCGGATGACCCGGATCTGGTCGGCCAGCACCTCGTCCTGCTCGGAGAGCGTCACCAGGTAGCCGACCTGGTTGGTGGCGGCGTCCAGCGACGGTGCGCTGAGCAGCACCTCCAGCAGGGAGGTCTGGCTCTGCTCGTAGGCCGAGCGCAGGTGGTCCTGCAGCAGCGCCTCGCGGGCGCGCAGCTCCTCGGTCTGGGCCAGGATCTCCCGCGACACGGCCCGCAGCCGGTCGTCCATGCGGTCGATCCGGGCGCGCAGCCGGGCGAGCTGGGCGGTGATCTCCCGGACGTCCTGGCGGACCTGGGTCAGCAGGCTGACCACGCGCTCGTACTCGGCCGTGATATCGGCCAGCGCCGCCCGTGCCAGGTCGAGCCGGTCGGACAGGCGAGATGACCTGGCCCGCAGCTCGTCGAGACGGGCGCGCTGATCTGCCAGCTCGCGCTGGATGGAGGCTCGTTCTGCCTTTGCCTGTTGGATGGGATCCGCTGCCAGGACCGGGTCTCGCGGATCGCCTCCGACGATCAAACCGCTGACCGTCACCAGGGCCACTAACGTGGCGGTCAGTCGGGATCGTCGCCGCATCAGGCGGTGTTCACATCGTATTTCACGGTGCCCAGTGCCCCTGCTTCGTGGTCCGTCCGGCCATGCTACGCGTGGGCTTTCTGCCCGGGACCTGACCCGAATGTACTACACCGTACTACCCAAATGCCACCTTTTCGGCAGGACCCGCGAGCCGAAATGAGCGTGGACCGGGTACAAGTTCACGCTTCGCGCTGCTCTCCCGCCTCGATCGCGTTGGCGCGTGCCACCTCGGCCCCAATCAGCAGGACCACGCTGGCGAAGTAGATGAAGACGATCAGGGTGATGATCGCCGCCAGCGGCCCGAACAGGTCCTCGAAGTTGGCGAACTCGGTGATGTAGAACGTGTAGCCCACCCGCAGGGCCGTCCACAGCACCGCCGCCACCAGGGCCCCCGGCCACACGTCGCCGAACGTCACCTTCTGGCTGGGCACCACGCGGTACAGGACCAGGTAGGCCAGGAACACCATCAGGAAGGGCACGACGGAGCCGATGAGGGCGACCACCAGGTCGCCGCCCTGGAAGCGATCGACGATGTCGGCCGTCCGGTTCTGGAGGTAGCTGGTCACGAACCCGATCGCGACCGATGCCACGATCAGGGCGCCGCTGAACAGGATCAGCAGGATGCCCAGCAGCTTCTCGCGCAGGATGAAGAGCGGCTTGCCGTCGCTGAATGCGCGATTGATGCCCCGGCTCACAGCGCCGAAGAAGCCCAGCGCGCCCCACAGCAGGAAGATCAGTCCGACCACGGTGATGCTGCCGCGCGAGGCGATGGCAGCGTCGATCATCGACTCGATCAGCTCCGGATCGATGGGCGTGTTCTGCGCGAACCAGGTCAGGATCACGCGGCGAGCCTGTCCCTCGCCGATGAACAGGGTCAGCAGCACTGCACCCAGCAGCAGCACGTTCACGAAGGACAGGATCGAGAAGTAAGCCATCGAGCCGGCGTAGTTCAGGCCGTCGTGGTCCAGCAGGCCGACGACCGATGTGCGCACCACCCGAGTTAGCCGATAGCGCAGCAGCCAGCCGTCGACGGTGGACACGGTGCGCGTGGCGAAGGCGATGACGCGATCGAACATTCGGCGCCGATGGGCTCCAGCTGGGGGCTCCGCTGGCGACAGGGTAGGCTGATCGCATGCCAAAGGACCCATCGGTCTCGCTCGAGCTCGACGGGCACGAGGTCACCGTCACCAACCCGAACAAGGTCTACTTCCCCGAGGCCGGCATCAGCAAGCTGGAGCTGGTGGAGTACTTCATGGCGGTGGCCGATGGTGCCCTGCTGGGCGTGCGCGACCGCCCGATGGCGCTGAAGCGCTTCGTGGACGGCATCACCGGCGAGGCCTTCTTCCAGAAGCGGGCCCCGAAGTCGGTGCCGGACTACGTCAGCACCGTGGAGCTGGCCTTCCCATCGGGTCGCACCGCCGACGAGGTAGTCGTCTCGAACCGCGCCGCGCTGGCCTGGGTGGCCAACCTGGGCTGCGTGGACCTGAACCCGCACCCCGTCCGCGCCGACGACCTGGATCACCCGGACGAGCTGCGCGCCGATTTGGATCCCGGGCCTGGCGTGCCGTGGGCCGACGTCCGACGCGTGGCGCTGGTGGTGCGCGATGTGCTGGCCGACCACGGCCTGACCGGATGGCCAAAGACGTCCGGCTCGCGCGGGATCCACGTGTACACGCGGATCGAGCGGCGCTGGGGCTTCGCCGAGGTCCGCCGCGCGGCGCTGGCCATGGCCCGCGAGGTCGAGCGCCGCGCCCCCGACATCTCCACCAGCAAGTGGTGGAAGGAGGAGCGCCACGGGGTCTTCATCGACTACAACCAGAACGCCAAGGACCGCACCGTGGCGTCGGCCTACTCGGTGCGACCGGTGCCCGGCGCCTGGGTGTCGGCGCCGCTGACCTGGGACGAGGTGCCCGACGCCGAGCTCGGCGACTTCACGCTGCGCACCATGCCGGCGCGCTACGCGAAGCTCGGTGA
>DATBME010000003.1:0-47293 GCA_036555005.1 Candidatus Limnocylindria bacterium
GGTAGCGCTTGTCCAGCGCGGCGCGCAGCCGCTTCAGCACGGCGTGCGTCTCGGGCAGGTTCTCGCTGCTGGTTCCCTCGCGCTCCACCAGGTACGGCACCGCGTCCAGGCGCAGGCCGTCCACGCCCAAATCCAGCCAGAAGCGCATGACGCGCAGGATGGCGCGCACCACCGCCGGGTTGTCGTAGTTCAGGTCGGGCTGGTGGCTGAAGAACCGATGCCAGTAGTACTGCTGCGAATGCTGATCCCATGCCCAGTTGCTGGTCTCGGTGTCGGTGAAGATGATCCGCGCGTCGGCGTAGCGCTCCGGGTCGTCCGACCACACATACCAGTCGCGCTTCGGGTTGTCGCGCCCGCTGCGTGACTCGCCGAACCACGGGTGCAGGTCGCTGGTGTGGTTGACCACCAGCTCGGTGATGACGCGCAGGCCGCGCTTGTGCGCCTCGCGCACGAAGGTGCGGAAGTCGCGGCGCGTGCCGTAGTCGGGATGGATGTTGGTGTAGTCGGCGATGTCGTAGCCATCGTCCCTCAGCGGCGACGGGTAGAACGGCAGCAGCCAGACGGCGGTCACGCCCAGGCTGGCGATGTAGTCCAGGCGGCGGGTCAGGCCGACCAGGTCGCCGATCCCGTCGCCGGACGAGTCCTGGTAGGCCTTGATGTGCAGCTGGTAGATGATCGCGTCCCGGTACCAGAGCGGATCGTCGGCCAGGGTGCGGTGCTTCGGCGCTTCCACGTGCCGGACCGGTTCGTCGTCGGCCAGGGCGTGGAGCTCCTCGCGGCGCTCCGGCTCCGGCAGGGCTTCGGGCGGGGCGAGCTCGGGCAGCGCCTCACCGGCGGGGGCCTCGGCGAGGGCTTGGCCTTCACCGGCGGCAGGCTCGCCGGAATCGGCGTCGCTGGCCGTCGACTCGCCGGGGAGGGATGCGGCGCGCGGCTTGGGCTGGCTGCTCACCGCTAGAGCCTACCCGGCCCGGCGCACGGTGAAGATGCGGAACGGCTCGCGCTGCGGGTCAAGGTCGACCGGCACATCGGCGCCTCGCTCGCGGCGGACCTTGCCGCTCACCAGGTCGAGCATGTCGTAGGCCTCGTCCCAGCCGATGCCCACCGCCGGCAGGTCCGGGTGCAGGATCGCGCGCTCGGCCGTGGTCGGGTCGCAGTTGACCGCCACATACACCGGCTCACTCCAACGGTACGGGAAGCCGGTGAGCGGGTCCAGCCGCCCGGCCGGCAGTGCCTTGCGATAGAAGAGCGTGCGCTCGCCGCTGGCGTATTGGAAGCGCAGGTTGTCGGTCAGCTGAAGCGACCGCCACTCGCGCCGCAGGCGGTTGAGCGCCTCGAGCAGCGGCTTGATGTTGCCCTCCGCGTCCCAGTCGCGGGCGCGGATCTCGTACTTCTCACTGTCGCGGTACTCCTCGCGGTCGTCGAGCCGCGCGTTCTCGCACAGCTCCCAGCCGGAGTAGATGCCATAGCTGCTGCCAAGCGTGGCCGCCAGCACGCTGCGGATGACGAAGGCCGGCCGCCCGTGGTCCAGGTGGTGCGGGTTGATGTCCGGCGTGTTGGTGAACAGGTTGGGGCGGAAGTACTCCCGCATCTCGGTCTGGGTCAGCTCGGTGACGTACTCGCGCAGCTCGTCGCGGGTCTCGCGCCAGGTGAAGTAGGTGTAGCTCTGGCTGAAGCCGACCTTCGCCAGCTGCTGCATCATCTTGGGCCGCGTGAAGGCCTCCGATAGGAAGATGACGTCGGGGTGATCGCGCTGGATGTCCGCGATCAGCCAGTGCCAGAAGGGGATCGGCTTGGTGTGCGGGTTGTCCACCCGGAAGATGCGGATCCCGCGCTGCACCCAGGCCAGCACGATGTCGCGCCAGGCGGTCCACAGCTCGGTCCGCTGCTCGGCGCCGTCGTTGCCGAACTCGATGGGGTAGATGTCCTGGTACTTCTTCGGCGGGTTCTCGGCGAACTTGATCGTCCCGTCCGGGGCGTGGCGGAACCAGTCGGGGTGCTCCCGCACCCACGGATGGTCGGGCGAGGCCTGGATGGCCAGGTCCAGGGCCAGCTCCATGCCCTGCGCCTCCACCGCCTCGCGGAAGCGGAGCAGCCCCTCCAGCCCGCCCAGCTCGGACGCCACCGCGTCATGGCCTCCTTCGGCTGAGCCGATGGCGTACGGGCTGCCCGGGTCGGCGGCCCTGGCCTTCAGGGCGTTGTTGGCGCCCTTGCGGTTGGTGCGGCCGATGGGGTGGATCGGCGGGAGGTAGACGACGTCGAAGCCCAGCCGCGCGATCTCGGGCAGGCGCCAGGCGGCCTCGTCGAAGGTGGTGGCGACCGGCTTGGCCGGGTCGCGGCCCTGCGAGCGCGGGAAGAGCTCGTACCAGGCGCCGAACCGAGCGCGCTCGCGGTCGACCATCAGCGGCAGCTCGGCGGAGCGCGTGGCCGCGGAGCGGTCCGGATGGTGCCGCACGGCCGCCAGCAGCGCGTCGCCGCTGACCGCCGCGGCCCGTCCGGCGTCGCTGCGGGCACGCCGCATGACGGAGATCGCGTCCTCGATCAGCGTCGCATCGGCGGCACCCGATCGACCGCGGGCCAGCGCACGCTGCAGCGTGGCTTCGAGCAGCGCGCGCATCTCCGCCAGCTCGGTGACCAGCTCCACCCGGGCCTCGACCTTCTTGAGCAGTGCGGCGCGCACGCTGCCGAAGGCGTCGCGCCAGGCCTCGATGGCGTATCGATGGCGCGCATTGCGATCGAGCCGGATGCTGCCCGACCAGCGATCGTTCTCGATCGGGCGCATCGCCGCCTCGCGCCAGCCGCCGCGCGTCCCGCTGCCGCCCTCCGGGCGCAGCAGCAGCGCGGCATCCAGGAGGTCGTGGCCATCGGCATAGATGTCGGCGGTCACCAGCAGGTCGTCACCGACCACGCGCTTCACGGCGTGGCGGCCGCCATCGAGCTCGGGCTGGATCCGCTCGATGATGATCCCGCGGCGGGTGCCGACCGCCTCCGGCCCGGGCTCGGCCGGCGCGATCGGCGCCGGATCGCGAGCTGCAGCCGCCGCTGATCGAGCGGCGCCGGGAGCGGCGGATGTGCTCTGCTGCGTACGAAGAGGGCGTGAGCGCGTCGTCGTCATCGGTCGCCCCGCAACCCTACCCGATCCGTCTGGCAGCGGCGAGGGTGGTGGCGGATCGGGGTTGCCCGCCTGCAACCGATCACCATCGAGCGGGGTAGTCTCCGCATCGTGAACCCTCCCCTCCGAGGCCGGCGGCTGGCCGCCGGCCTTGCGCTACTGGTCGCGTGCGCCGCCTGCACCGCGCCGGCCACGCCGTCGCCGTCGGTCACCGGCGGGGCGTCGGCGAGCGCCGGCATCTTCCCTGGCCCCAGCCAGCCGGGTTCGACCGTGCCGCCGCTCCCCAGCGGGCCGGATCGCCTGCGGCTGGAGCTGCTGGCCGACGGCCTGGATGACCCGATCGGGCTGACCTCGGCCGGTGACGGCAGCGGCCGCCTGTTCGTGAACGAGCGCGACGGGCGGGTGCGGGTGATCGGTCCCGACGGCCGCGTGCAGCCCGAGCCGTTCGTGGACCTGGCCGATCGGATCACCGCCGGTGGCGAGCGTGGCCTGCTGGGGCTGGCCTTCCATCCCGACTTCGCCACCAACCGCCGCCTCTTCGTGCATTACAGCCGCGCCGGGGATGGGTCGACCGTGGTCAGCGAGCTGGCGGCCGCGGCCGACCTTCGATCGGCTGACCCCGGCAGCGAGCGCGTGCTGCTGACGGTGGCCGACCCGTTCGGCAACCACAACGGCGGGCAGCTGGCGTTCGGCCCGGACGGCTACCTGTACATCGGCCTGGGCGATGGCGGCGGGGGCGGCGACCCGCTCGAGAACGGCCAGAACCGCGACGTCCTGCTGGGCAAGATCCTGCGCCTGGACGTGGATGCGCAGGGCGCCGCCGGCCGCTACGGCATTCCGGCCGACAACCCGTTCGGTCCCGACGGTGCGAACCCCGGCGGCGGTCGCCCCGAGATCTGGGCATTCGGTTTGCGCAACCCGTGGCGCTTCAGCTTCGATCCGGACGGCGGCGACCTGTACATCGCCGACGTCGGCCAGGGCGAGTGGGAGGAGATCGATCGCCAGCCGGCCGACTCGGCCGGCGGCGAGAACTACGGCTGGAACGTGATGGAGGGTCGCCACTGCTTCGGCGGCGACTGCGACCAGACCGGCTTCGTCAAGCCCATCGCCGAGTACAGCCACGAGCTGGGCTGCTCGGTGACCGGCGGCTACGTGTATCGCGGCACGGCACAGCCCGATCTGCAGGGCGTCTATGTCTTCGGCGACTTCTGCTCCGGGATCGTCTTCACGCTGCAGGTCGACGAGGGCACGATCGACCCCAAGCGGGTGCTCGACAGCGGCATGGGCATCTCCGCCTTCGGCACCGATGAGGACGGTGAGATCTACCTCGTCGACATCGGCGGTGGCGTCTATCACGTGCTGGTCGACGGCTAGCCGGTCGACGGCTAGTCCACGCGTGCCGTCCCCGTCGCGCCCAGCGAACGGAGGCTGATCCAGCCCTCGGCACCGATCACGACGTGGTCCAGCAGCTCGATGTCCAGCAGTCGCCCAGCGTCCGCCAGCTCGGCGGTGATGCGCAGGTCATCGGCCGACGGGGTCGGATCGCCCGACGGATGGTTGTGCACCACCACCACGGCGGCCGCCTGCCTCCGCACCGCGTCCCGGAAGACCTCCCCCACCCGGACCGATGAGCCCGCCAGGTTGCCGACGTACACGGTGCGGCGCGCGGTCACCACGTTCTTGGTGTTGAGCAGCAGGACCACCAGCTCCTCGCGCTCCAGGTGACGCATGGCGGGCAGCAGGCGCTCGCCCACGTCGGCCGGCGAGCGAACGTGCCAGCCGGGGTCGGCAGGTAGGGCGGCCAGCAGCCGCGCGAGCGCCACGGCGGCCACCAGGCGCCGGGCGGCCAACGGAGGGAGACCGTGCTCGGCCGCCAACGCGGCCGGGCCCGTGGCGACCAGCCGTACCAGCCCGGGGTCGGCGTCGACCATCGCCCGGCAGGTGGCCGTATCCGCCCCGGCGGCCAGGGCCGCCAGCTCGGCCAGTCCCAGCCGCGACAGGTCGGGCTCCAGAGCGGGAGCCCGCGGCCGCCGCTGCCGCTGCGAATCGCCGTTGACCAGCATCGGCCGTGGACGCGCCACCATCGGTCCAGCATGGGCCGGACCGCTCACCGTCGGCTTATCGGGCGCTTATCTACGGCAGGCGGATGACGTCGAAGCGCACGAGCAGCCCCAGCCCCAGGGTGATGCCGTTGAAGGTGGCGTGCATCGCGATCGAGGCAGGCAGCGAGCCGGTCCGGTGGTAGAGCAGGGCCAGCCCGATGCCCAGCGCGAAGATGGCCGGGATCACGAAGATGGAGCCGTGGATCAGGGCGAACAGCAGCGCCGAGCCGATGACCGCCCGACGCACGCCGAACTCGCGCAGCCAGGCGTTGAAGACGATGCCACGGAAGAAGATCTCCTCCGCCACCGGCGCCACCACCAGCAGTGCAACGCCCAGCACGATCGGGTCGACCAGCTCGATGGCGGCCTCGGCCACACCCATCTCCGGCTGCAGTCCGAATGGTTCGAGCAGCCGGGCGGTGATGACCGCCAGCAGCTGTGCTCCGATCCAGGCGGGAATCGCCAGCAGCACCCCCAGCCCCACCGAGCGCCACAGCCCGCGCTCCGGCAGCACGCGCAACCCCTCGAGCGCGCGCGGCGCCGCCACGAACAGCCCGCCCACCGCCAGCAGCGCGGCCTGGGTGACGGTCAGCAGCACCAGCGCGCCGAAGGTGGTCGGCGCGCGGCCCTCGGTCACGGCCAGCACGTCGCCGGCCACCGAGACGCTGGCCGCGTTGGCGGCGACGACGGCCAGCACCAGCAACGCGAGCACCGATGGGCCGCGATAGCGCCCCGCGGCCAGCGGCTCGCGGACGACGATCGATCGCGCCACGTGCATGCCCAGGCCGACGATCACCGCCAGGCCGCTCACCGAGATCGCCACCAGCAGGAGCCCGGCATCGGCCGCATCGGGCCGTGGCAGGTTGACGTTCAGGACCCACGGGTTCAGGCCGACGATCAGACCGGTGACGACGATGCCGCCGATGACCAGCAGCAGCGACAGGCTGTGGAGGACGAGATAGCGATCGAGCGACGAGTCGTGGCGAGAGGGGACCACCGGCGGCTCGGCCGGCGCGAGTGGCCCCGAAGCCGGAAGCTCAGCCGCCAGCGGGGTGACGCAGGCCGCCCGGCTCGGTCGACCGTTCGCTGGGGATGTCGGTCCACTCCTGGGCCGGGGCCGGCTCCGCGGCCGGAGCCGGGGCGGGGCGCGCGGCTGTCGGGCGCTGGAACTCGTGGCCGCAGTACGCGCACAGCGGCCACTCCGGATCGGCCAGGCGGTTGCACGACGGGCAGACGCGGTGCAGCCGGGTCCGGCAGTTGGGGCAGACCAGCCAGTCGCTGTGGATCCGCTCTCGGCAGACCGGGCACAGCTGGTTGCGCTCCACCTCGGCCAGCAGCGACTCCTCGGCCAGCGAACGCTCGTAGACCTCGGCCAGCGTCTCGCGCGGGCGCACCACGAGGTACAGCACCACCGCGAACAGGAAGAGCAGCGGGGTGAAGAAGATGATCAGCGCCGAGGCGAAGTACGGCAGGATCGGGTTCTCGCTGCGGGCCTGCATATCGCGGAAGGCCCAGTAGGCGGTGCCCAGCCACAGCAGCACGACGTAGATCACCGTCATGTTGACGGCGATGCCGACGATGGGGTTGGTGACGAAGTCGTTCCAGAGCTTGCCGGGATCCGGCAGTTCAGGCATGGGTTCGACGCCTCTCATGCGATGCCTGCGCCGCTCCCGAGGGAGACGACGCGGCGGTCATGCTAGCAGAATGCCCCTCCTCGGAGCCCTCGACGGCCAGGCGGGCGAGCACGTCGACCAGGAGCCGATGCTCCACGGCCAGCACCCGCTCGGCCAGTGCCTCGGCACGCTCGGCGGGCAGCACCGGCACCTCGACCTGGGCGATCGATGGCCCGGCGTCGAGCGCCTCGGTCACCTCGTGCACGGTCACGCCGGTCACCGGGTCGCCCGCCGCCAGCGCTGCCCGATGCACCGCCAGCCCCACCATTCCGCGCCCACCGTGGCGCGGCAGCAGGCTGGGGTGGATGTTGATGGTGCGCCCCCGAAAGGCGGCGAAGTACGGCTGCCGCAGCAGCTGGTCATAGCCGGCCAGCAGGGCAAGTTCCGCGCCCGATTCGGCCAGCGCGGCGCCGATGGCGGCGTCGCGCGCGTTGGCGCTGGCGAACGCGCCGCGCTCCAGCACGCGGCTCGGGACGCCATGGGCAGCCGCCACCTCCAGCGCCGGCACCGCCGGGCGGTTGCTGATCACCAGCAGCGGCTGGACGCCCAGCAGCTCCCCGCGGGCGACGGCGTGCAGCACGGCAGCCAGGTTGGAGCCGCGGCCGGAGACGAGCACCGCCAGCCGCATTCGGCTCCCTCAGATGAAGGCGACGCGCGGCTGGTCCGGCGCCGCCGGTACCACGGTCCCCACCCGCACCGCCTCGGGCAGGGCGCGCAAGGCCGCGTCCAGGTGCTCGGGGTGGATGACGGCGGTCAGCCCGATCCCCAGGTTGAAGGTGCGCACCATCTCGTCGTCGGCGATGTCGCCGCGCTCCTGGATCAGGCTGAAGATGCGCGGCACGCGCCAGGAGCCGGCCTCGACCTCGACGCCCAGCCCGGCCGGCAGCGTGCGCGGGATGTTGTCCACCCAGCCGCCGCCGGTGATGTGCGCCAGGGCCAGCACGTCGGACCCCGCCTCGCGCAGCGCCCGGCGCAGGATCCGGATCTCGTCCAGGTACGACCGATGCGGCTCGAGCAGCTCCTCGCCGATGGTGCGCTCCATCCCGGAGGCGCTGTTCTGCCACTCGTGCTGGCGCAGCACCCGCCGCGCCAGCGAGTAGCCATTGGTGTGCAGGCCGGACGACGGCAGGCCGATCAGCGCGTCACCGGCTCGCACGCCGCTGCCGTCGATCACGTCGCGCCGCGCGGCCACGCCCACGATGAAGCCGGCCAGGTCGTAATCCTCGCCCTGGTACAGGTCCGGCAGCTCGGCGGTCTCGCCACCCACCAGCGCCACACCACTCGCCGCGCAGGCGGCGGCGATGCCGCCCACGATCTCCTCCGCGACCTCGGCCCGCAGGCGGCCGGTGGCCAGGTAGTCCAGGAAGAAGAGCGGATCGGCGCCCTGGACGGCGATGTCGTTGATGCAGTGGTGGACCAGGTCGACGCCGATGGTGTCGTGCCGGCCCAGCGCGATGGCCACCTTCAGCTTGGTGCCGACGCCATCGGTCGAGGCGATGAGCACCGGCTCGGGATAGGGTCCGGTGTCGAGCCGGAACAGGCTGCCGAAGCTGCCGACGCCACCGAGCACCGCCGGGGTGGCCGTCGCGGCGGCGGCCTGCCCGATCAGTTCCACCGCGCGCCGAGCCTCCTCGACGTCGACGCCGGCCTCGCGGTACGCGCGTCCCATCCGCCTAGCCGCGCTCCAGCACGAACTTGTCCACGTCCAGCGGCACCACGATCGGGTAGCGCCCGTCGAAGCAGGCGGTGCAGTGGCGCCGCTCGCCGTCCGACTCGCGCCCGACCGCGGCCAGCAGGCCCTCCTCCGACAGGTAGCCGAGCGTGTCGGCATCGATCAGGCGGCGAATCTCGTCCACCGTGTGGCTGGCGGCGATCAGCTCCGACCGGCGGCCGGTGTCCACGCCCATGTAGCACGGATGCTTCATCTGCGGCGAGTGGATGCGGACGTGCACCTCCCGCGCGCCGGCGCGACGCAGCATGGCCACGATCGGGGCGGTGGTGGTGCCGCGCACGATCGAGTCGTCGACGACCACCACCCGCTTGTTGCTGAGCACCTCGGGCAGCGGGTTGAACTTGAGGCGGACCGCCTCCTCGCGCGAGCGCTGGGCCGGCTGGATGAAGGTGCGCCCCACGTAGCGGTTCTTGATCAGGCCCTCGCGGTAGGGCAGGCCCGATGCCTCCGCGTAGCCGATGGCGGCCGGGATGGCGCTGTCGGGCACGGGGATCACCAGGTCGGCGTCGGCCGGCTGCTCCAGGGCCAGCCGGCGGCCCATGGCCAGCCGCGCCTCGTAGAGCAGGCGTCCGCCGATGACGCTGTCCGGCCGCGCCAGGTAGACGAACTCGAAGACGCAGAGCCGCTCCTGGCCGGCGCCGACGCCCGGCCGATGCGAGTGCAGGCCGTCGTCGTCGATGGTCACGATCTCCCCCGGCTCCACGTCGCGCACGAAGCGCGCGCCCATGGCGTCCAGGGCAGCGCTCTCCGATGCGATCGCCCAGCCGGCCGGCAGGCCGGCCCCCGGGGCGGGCAGGCGGCCCAGTGCGAGCGGCCGAAAGCCGTGCGGGTCGCGCGCGGCGACCAGCGAGCGGGCGGTGAGCATGGTGAAGGTGAAGGCGCCGATGGCGCGATGGAAGGCCTGCTCCACCCGTTGCGCCCAGCTGCGTCCCGGCGCATGGGCGATCAGCTTGGTCAGCACCTCGGTGTCACTCGCCGTGACGAACTCCACCCCCTGGGCGGTCAGGTCGTCGCGCAGCCAGGTGGCGTTGGTCAGGTTGCCGTTGTGGCCGAGCATCAGCTCGCCGAGGTCGGACGCGGCGAACACCGGCTGCACGTTGGGCAGCGAGTTGCTGCCGGTGGTCGAGTAGCGGGTGTGGCCGATGGCGACGTGCGCATCGCCGTGGGCGCCGTCGCGCTCCAGCCGGGCGAGCGTCTCCTCGTCGAACACCTGGCTGACCAGGCCCAGGCGCTTGTGCAGGGCGAGGCGCGATCCGTCGCTGGTGGCGATCCCGGCCGATTCCTGGCCGCGATGCTGCAGGGCATGCAGCCCGACGTAGGCGAGGCGCGCCACCGGCTGGCCGGGAGCGTGGATGCCCACCACGCCGCACTCCTCGCGCGGGCCGTGGGCATCGAAGATGGGCAGCGGCATGAGGGGCTCGGCGGGCGCGTGCCCTGGCGAGTTCGTCGTCACCACCCGAGGCGTGCGTGGGGCACGGATCGATCATAGAGGCCCCGCGCCGGCGTGGCTGGCGGATCGTGCACACCGGCCCGCGGGCCGAACGTCGGTACCAGCCGGGTACTCGACCAGACCGCACACCGCGCAGCGGCGGCGGCGCGCCGCTGTGCCATCGCGCACCGCCTGACCATCGAGCCATGGCCGCGAAGGTCGCCGACCCGCATGCTCGCGCGGCAGAGCCTTCATCCGTACAGCGAGATCCATGCTTCGAATCGCGCGTGCCCTGGGATTCCTGGCACCGATCGCCGTTGCCATCTTCATCACCGTGGTGCTGAGCACTTCGCCCACTGCCACCGGCACCGCCCGCGACGTGCAGCTGCTGCTGGCGGCGCTGGCGCTGGTCGCCGGCATGACCTCCATGGCGCTGGCTGCCTGGAGCTACATGGGCTGGCGCCTGAACCGGATTGCGCGGGCGCTGGAGGACACGCTCGACGCCGACCTGCCGGTCCGCCTGGACGAGTCCGGGATCCCCGCCGAGCGACGCCTGGCCCGCGCGTTCAATGCGGCCGCCGGCGCCTTCCTGCAGGTCGAGGCGCGAGCCACCCACGACCGCCTGACCGGCATCGCGAACCGCGAGACGCTGCTCACCACGCTGGTGGCGGAGGTGGATCGGGCGAGCCGGCACCACAGCTGGCTGTCGGTGGCGTTCATCGACATCGACCGCTTCAAGCCGATCAACGACACCTATGGACACAACTCCGGCGACGCGGTGCTGCGCCAGGTGGCCTCGCTGATCGCCGACAACATCCGCGCCTCCGACCTCTTCGGCCGCTACGGCGGCGAGGAGTTCATGTTGATCCTGCCGGAGACGCAGCACGACGAGGCGGTGGTCCTGGCCGAGAAGCTGCGCACCCTGGTGGCGCAGCAGCCACTGACGATCGCCGGCAGCCAGCGGGTGCAGGTCACCATCAGCATCGGCGTGGCCGGTGACATCGGCTCACAGCTGCAGATCGATGCGCTGGTCGACCAGGCCGATGCCGCCATGTACGCGGCCAAGTCGCTGGGCCGCAACCGAACCTACCTGTTCCGTGCCGTCGACGAGGGAGCGCCGGTCCGGCGCGCGCCGATCTCCGCGGACCATCGGGCCGCGGCGACCGCCATCGGGCGCTGGGCCAACGACACGGCCACCGAGGCGCTGGCATCGGTCCTGGCGCCGCAGCCCCACCACCGCGGCCGGCCGTCGGACATGATCGCGTCGCTGGCCACCGGCATCGCCCTGGAGATGGGACTGCCGCGCGAAGAGATCGAGCGCATCCGGGTCGCCAGCCTGCTGCACGACCTGGGCAAGCTGGCCGTCCCGCCGGAGATCCTGGACAAGCCCACCACGCTGTCGGATGGCGAATGGCAGGCGATCGGCGAGCACCCGCGCATCGGGCAGGTGATCCTGGAGCAGGCCTCCAGCCTGCGGGAGTCGATCCCGGTCGTGCTGCACCATCACGAGCGCTTCAACGGCGGCGGCTATCCGCACGGCCTGCGTGGCAACGAGATCCCGGTGGGGGCCCGCATCGTGGCCGTGGCCGATGCCTACCACGCCATGGTCCACGATCGGCCATACAAGACGGCCCTGAACCACGAGCAGGCGCTGACCGAGCTGCGCCAGAACGCCGGCACCCAGTTCGATCCAGAGGTGGTGAACGTCTTCTGCGCCATCTACGCGGCGGGCGTGCCGCCCGACGGGCTCGAGGAGGTCTACCGCCTGCACGAGCGAGCCCGCGGCGGACTGGAGCGGATCGATCCGCATGCCGCCGCCGCGGTCCTGTCGGGCCGGGCGCGGAGGACGACGGCCCGTGCGCCCCGCCGGCCACGCAGCCGGGCGCCGCAGTCAAGGTCCGTCCGGGAGGCGACCGGCTGATGCCTCACCGCTGGGCGGCGGTCGTCCTCGCGATCCCGGCGGCGCTCGCGTGGGCGCCGTCGTCGGTATTCAGTGCGGCGCCGGCGGCCGGCCGAGACGACGACAGCCTGGGCCTGATCCTGCTGGCGGGCGCGGCGCTGGTCGGGCTGGTCGCGCTGGTCGGCTCGGCGTGGGTCATCCTGGCCGGCCGCCGCGACCGGCGTGCCGGGGCCGCGCCGGTCGACCCGGCGCCGACCGACCCCACCCTGATCGCGGCGGCCATCGTCGAGCAGCGCGCGTTGCGACGCGCCCGCCTCCGCTCGTCGGACGACCCGATCCTGGCCGCCATGGGCCTCCCGGACGAGGACGCCGCCACCGGCGCCGCGCCGCCGCCTCGTGCCCGATCAACCCGACCCGGCCGGGGCCGGCCGCCGACCCCCTAGAACGGGGTTTGCCAGGCCGAGACCAGTGCCCCCACGGTCCAGCGCAGCGATCCACCGGGCGTGGCGATCTCCAGCTCCCCACCGTGCGCCGCCCCCAGCCGCTCGGCGGGTACCTGCGCCGCCCGGGCCATCTCCGTCAGCTGCGGCGCGTCTTCCTCGGCGACGGCCACCAGCACGCGCCCGGTTCGTTCGCCGAACAGCGCGGCGCTGGGCAGTGGCTCGGCCCCCTGCGGCAGGCTGACCGTCGCGCCGCAGTCCGACGCGATCGCCATGCGCGCCAGCGCCACGCCCAGGCCGCCGACCGAGAGGTCGTGCGCCCCCGCCACCACCCGGCTGGCCGCCAGGTCAGCCAGCAGTCGCACCACGGCGGCCACGGCGCTCACGTCCAACCGCGGCGAGCCGCCATGGCGGCCATGCCGCCAGGCGAGCGCCGATGCCGCCAGGGCGCCGGCGTCCAGCGCAGGGTCGCCGAGCAGCCAGATCTCGTCGCCGGCGCGCCAGCGCATCGGCACCAGCCGCGATCGGTCCTCGAGCAGGCCGACCGTGCCGACCACCGGGGTGGGCAGAATCGGGCCGCCCGGCGTCTCGTTGTAGAGGCTGACGTTGCCGGACACGATCGGCAGCTCCAGGGCACGGCAGGCCTCGACCATCCCGGCCACCGCCTCCGCCAGCTGCCAGTAGCCGGCCGGCGTCTCCGGCGAGCCGAAGTTCAGGCAGTCGGTGATGCCGATCGGCTCGGCGCCGGAGCAGGCCACGTTGAGCGCCCCTTCCAGGACGGCGGAGGCGCCGGCCAGCCGCGGGTCGAGGGCGCCCAGCCGGCCCGGGCCGTCGATGGCCAGGGCCAGCGCGCGCGGCGTCCCCTTCAGCCGTAGCACGGCGGCGTCGCCGCCACCGGGACCGACCACGGTATTGGTGCCGTTCATGTGGTCGTAGCGCTGCCAGACCGGGCGGCGGCTGCGCACGTCGGGGCTGCCCAGCAGCTCCAGCAGGGTGGCGGCGGACGGGGCGGCGGCGGCCAGGTCGTCAAGCGACTGCGCGCGACGCGCGTCGAGATCGGCGGGCGGCGCGGCCGGCGGCACGTACCGCGGCGCGTCATCGACCAGCGCCGGGCCGGGGACCTCGCAGACCACCTCGCCGCGGTACCGCGCCCGGACGACGGGCTCCTCGATGACCCGTCCGATCGGCACCGCGTGCAGCTCGTAGCGGGCGAAGGCGCGCCGCACCTCCTCCTCGTGACCCGCCTTGACCACCAGCAGCATCCGCTCCTGCGACTCGGACAGGAGCAGCTCGTAGCCGGTCATCTCCGGCTCGCGCACCGGCACCAGATCCAGCAGCACCTCGGCCCCGCAGCCACCGCGCGCCGACAGCTCGGCCAGCGCGCAGGTCAGGCCCGCCGCCCCGAGGTCCTGCATGGCGACCACCGCCTCGGAGGTGGACAGCTCCAGGCAGGCCTCCATCAGCAGCTTCTCCAGGAACGGATTGCCGACCTGCACGGCCGGGCGCCGCTCCTCGCTGTCCGCGTCGAGGCCGGCCGACGCGAAGCTGGCGCCCTGGATCCCATCCCGGCCGGTGCTGGCTCCGACCAGCATCAGCGCATTGCCCGGGCCGGCCGCGCGGGCCAGCGTGATCTCCTCGTGGCGCGCCACGCCGACGCACATGGCGTTGACCAGCGGGTTGCCGCTGAAGCCGACGTCGAAGGCGATCTCGCCCGCCACGTCCGGAATGCCGATGCAGTTGCCGTAGCCGGCGATCCCGGCCACGACGCCGCCGAACAGGTGCTGGTTGCGCGCTGCCGCGGCCTCACGGGTCTGGCCGGTGGGGTCGTCCGCCGGGTCGAGCGGCCCGAAGCGCAGGGAGTTGAGCAGCGCGATCGGGCGGGCGCCCATGGTGAAGATGTCGCGGATGATGCCACCCACCCCGGTGGCCGCGCCCTGGTAGGGCTCGATGGCGCTGGGGTGGTTGTGCGACTCGACCTTGAAGACGACCGCCAGGCCGTCACCGATGTCGAGCGCGCCGGCGTTCTCGCCGGGCCCGACCAGCACTCGCGGCCCGGCGCTCGGCAGGCCGGACAGGAGCGGCCGCGAGTGCTTGTAGGCGCAGTGCTCGGACCACATGGCGCCGAACATGCCCAGCTCGGTGGGGTTCGGCTCGCGGCCCAGCGCCTCGACCACCAGGCGGTACTCGTCCTCGGTCAGCCCGTGGCGGCTCGCGGGCGGGGCAATGCTCACGCGGCGGCGCTCACCCTCCGCTGCGGTCGGCCGGCGGCCACGGCCGGTCGCGGTCGAGCTCGATCAGCAGCGCGCCGCCGGCGGCGGCCAGCATGGCCAGCAGGAAGAGCGTGTCCGCCCCGGCCACCGTGAAGCCGGCGCGGGCCAGGCCCACGCCCAGGCCGATCAGCGTGGTCGCCAGCACGATCAGCCGGAGTCGCGGGATCTCCGGCATGCGATCCGCCGCGAAGACAGTGGCGGCGATGCCCAGCAGCGCCACGAAGAGCAGCAGGCTGACGACGTTGCCCAGGCTCGCGATCAGGAAGATGGCGCCCAGGAGCGATCCGGCGCCGATCAGCCAGCCGGCAATCGTGGTCGGCCAGGTGAGGGGGATGTCGGAGGCGGTCGTAACCGGCGTCACCGGCTGCGCCGGCTCCGCTCCCGGCTGCACGGGCTGTGGTCCCGGCTGTCCGGCATCGGCCACAGGCGGCGGGAGCGGCGCGGCCGATGCGGTCGCCGGGGCAACCGGTGCGGGCGCCGGCTCGCTGGCCGGCTCGGCGGCCGGAGGCGGCTCAGGGGCCTCCGCATCGGTCAGAGTCGGCTCCTCGCCGGCGGATGGCTCTTCCGCAGGCGGTTCCGCCGTGGACGCGGCGGGCGCGGCAACCTCCTCGTCGGTCGGCCAGGCCGGGGCGGGGGGCAGCGGCGCATCGGCCCCGGTCGTCTCATCCTCCAGGTTCAGGGTGGTCCCGCACGACGGGCAGAAGCGAGCATCGGCCTCGACCTCCGTGCCGCAGCTGGGACAGAAGCTATCGGGCATGGGGCGTCAGCCCCGTCCGAAGCGGGTCAGCGTCCCGATGATCACGATCAGCGACGACAGGGCGAAGATGATCCCGCCCGGGCTCAGGCTGGCGAGCATCCCCAGCAGGTCGCCGGCATCGGAGCCGAGCACCTCGACCGCCACGAACAGGATCAGCAGCCCGAGCGACCAGGCCAGCGAGATGACCAGGCCGATGACCTGCAGCGTCCCGGGCGTGGCCTTGACGATGCCGGCCACGGCCAGGGCCACCAGCAACGCGACCAGGATCGGCACCGGCGCGGCGAAGCCGAAGTAGGCCTGCGCGGCGAGCCCGCTGATCTGGTCATAGCCGGTCCAGAAGGCGACGCCATAGCCGTCGGGGGCGCCATAGGCGCGGTCGTACAGGGAGAGCGTGGAACCTGTGCTCAACGCGAAGGGCAGGAGCCAGCCGGTGGCCATGCCGAGAGCCCCGATCAGCAGCACGATGGGGCCGAGCACCGCGTGGCCCGCCCGTTCATCCGCCTGCGTCGCCGCGACGCCGCCCGCGGCCACCGCCGGCGGCACGTAGCCTGGCTCGGCGGCTCGCAGATTGGCACCGCAGTTCTGGCAGAAGGCCACCCCGGCACGGTTATGGGTCCCGCAGCGCGGGCAGGCCTGCGTGCCATCCGGCGCCTCCGGACGAGCGACGGTCGCTGCCGCGCCGGCGGCCACCAGCCGCTGCCCGCAGTTGCTGCAGAAGGCGATGCCCGGCCGGTTCTCGGTGCCGCAGCGCGGACACTGGGTGCTCTCGCCGGGCTCCGTGGCGGGCACGCTGTGCGCGGCGACGCCGGCAGTCGCGGCGGCGGCGCCGTACGCCTCCACCTCGGCCGGCGGCGAGGTCACCTCTTCGGCAGCCTCTGGCTCCGCGGCGGTGCTCTCCGCAGCCTGCGCCCCCTGGGTCGGCCAGGCGGTAGTCTCGGACTCGTTCGGCTCGTCGGCTGACGGCTGCGACGGCGGCTCGTCGGAGGGGGTGTCGGGCGTGTCGCGCTCGTCGTTCTGCATCGGGCGGGTTTCAGCCTCCATCCGGGCCGGGAGCGACGCCGGTCATGATAGCCGCTCGGCCGCGGCCGGCCGGGCGGCCAGCCAGCGCTCCAGCGAGCGCAGCAGACGCAGCCCATCGGTCCCACCCACCTCGGCCTCCGACGCGCGCTCGGGGTGCGGCATCAGGCCCAGCACGTTGCCCGCCGGGTTGACGATACCGGCGATCCCGCGCAGTGAGCCGTTCGGATTGGCGTCCGGCGTCACCGTGCCCGATGCCTCCGCGTAGCGCAGGACGACCCTCTGCTCCCGCTCGAGCTCGTCGAGGGTCTCGTCATCGGCGTAGTAGCGTCCCTCGCCATGCGAGATCGGCATGCGGATCACGTCGCCCGGTCCCAGCTCGTCGGCCGCCAGCCAGGGCCCGACCGGCCGCTCGACCCGCAGCCACTGCCAGTCGCAGCGGAACTCGAGGTGGTCGTTGCGCAGCAGGGCGCCGGGCAGCATCCCCGCCTCGCACAGGATCTGGAAGCCATTGCAGGAGCCGATGACAGGGCCGCCCGCCTCGGCAAACGCGCCGACCGCCGCCATGACCGGCGAGAAGCGGGCGATGGCGCCGGTGCGCAGATAGTCGCCGTGGGCGAAGCCACCGGGCAGCACCACGGCATCCACCCCACCCAGCTCCGTCTCCGCGTGCCAGACGGCGCGCGCCTGCCAGCCGAGCAGGCCGGCCACGTGCAGGAAGTCGCGGTCGCTCCAGGTCCCGGGGAAGACGACCACCGCCACGCGCGGCGCCGCACTCATGCGATCTCTCCGGCCTGCGGCTCCGGCTCGGCCCGCAGCTCCCAGTCAGCGGTCTCCATCACCGGGTTGGCCAGCAGGCGCCGGCACATGCCGGCCACGGCCTCCTCCGCCGCGGCATGGTCCGCGGCGGTGAAGGCGATGCGCAGCAGCTTCCCGGCGCGGACCTCATCCACCGCGTCGAAGCCCAGGGCGTGCAGTCCGCCGGTGATGGTCTGGCCCTCCGGATCGGCGATCCCCGGCCGCAGCCGGACATGCACGTCGGCCAGCCAGCGCACTAGGCGGCGCCCTCGGGCGGCTGCCAGGACCGGCCGGTCAGGCGGCTGTAGGCGGTCACGTAGCGGTCGCGCGTGCCGACGATCACGTCGTCCGGCAGGGTCGGCGCCGGCGGCTCCTTGTTCCAGCCGGAGGACGCGACGAAGTCGCGGACGTACTGTTTGTCGAAGCTCGGCGGCGACGACCCCGGCTCGTAGCGGGCCGCATCCCAGAAACGGCTGCTGTCGGGCGTGAAGACCTCGTCGATCAGCGCGATCTGGCCGTCGATCCAGCCGAACTCGAACTTGGTGTCGGCCAGGATCAGGCCTACCGCCGACGCCAGCTCGGCGCCGGCCCGGTAGAGCGCCAGCGACCGCACCTCGAGCTGGCGGGCGACATCGGCCCCGACCAGCTCCGCCAGCTGGTCGCGAGTGATGTTCTCGTCGTGCCCCACCTCCGCCTTGGTGGAGGGCGTGAAGATCGGCTCCGGCAACCGGTCGGCCTCGCGCAGGCCGGCGGGCAGCGTATGCCCCACCACCTGGCCGTCGCGCTGGTACTCGGCCCAGCCCGACCCGGCCAGGTAGCCGCGCACCACGCACTCGGCATCGATACGCTCCGCGCGCCGCACCAGCATGGAGCGCCCGGCCAGCTCGGGGCTGTCGGCGCCGGCCGGCATGTCGCGTGCATCGGCCGAGATGAAGTGGCTGGGTCCCAGGTCGGCCAGGCGCTCGAACCACCACGCCGACAGCTGGGTCAGCACCCGCCCCTTGTCGGGGATCGGTTGGTCGAACACGACGTCGAACGCCGACAGGCGGTCGGTCGCGACCAGCAGCAGCCGATCGTCGCCGAGCGCATAGGTCTCGCGCACCTTGCCACGATGCACAAGCGGCAGGCCCTCGATTCGCGTGGACAGCAGGGTCACGATTGCTCCTCCGGCTCTTCCATGTCTTCGGGGTCGGTTCCGCGGTGGCGCTTGCTGCCGAGCCGCAGCCGTCGCTGCGCGTAGCCCTCGACCCAATCGAACAGCTCCAGGGTCACGATCACCATCGCCGCGCCGCCCACCGCCACCACGTAGAGGCCGGCCCCGGCCGCCATGCCGACGGCCGCCACCGCCCACAGCGAGGCGGCCGTGGTCAGGCCCCGCACGTTGCCGCGGTAGTGGAGGATGGCGCCACCTCCCAGGAAGCCCACCCCGGTCACGATCTGGGCGGCGATGCGGGTGGGATCGGAGAGCGGTCCCGGGAAGGCGAAGGCCGACACGACGGTGAAGATCGCCGACCCCAGGCCGACCAGCGCATGGGTGCGAAAGCCGGCCGGCTGGCGCTGCATCTCGCGCTCCCAGCCGACGGCTGCGCCGAGCAGCAGGGCCACCAGCAGGCGAAGCAGCGGCTCCCACTGGCTACCCATCTCTGGAAGTCCCATCACGGCGCCCCTCCAGTGCCCGTCCGATCGATGGCGCGCCGTCCGCCGGTGCGTCGCCCCCGATCGCGCGACCGTGCCTCGCCTGCTCGATCGCCCACCAGGCCGAGACCGCCACGTGCACCGCTCCCGCCGCCAGCAGCAGGCCCAGCCAGATCGCCACGAAGCCTACCAGCAGCAGGAGCGTCTCCGGGGTCGCCAGCCGCCCGGTCTGCAGCGCGGCCCCGACCGGCGTCCACAGCAGGCTGAGCAGGGCACTGGTGACGACAAGCACCAGCAGGTCAAGCAGCAGCCCGGCGCCCGCCACGCCGACCGGACCCCAGGGCCGCCGCCGCAGGCTCTTGGCCGCCTGGCCGAGGACGGCCGTGGTCGGGGCGACCGGCGCCCGATGCGCCATCCGCAAGGCGGTGCCGCCGAAGGCCTGGCCGGCCAGCAGCGCCACCACGAACAGGATCAGGAATGGGACGAGGGGACCGCCCAGCCGCAGCAGGATGGGGGTGGAGATGTCCGGTGACTGGAACGCATCGGGCGCCACCGCCGCCACGCCGACCAGCACAGCGGCCAGCGCCCCGGCGGCGGGCAGGGCGGCGAGCAGCACGATGGTGAAGCCGGAGAGCACGGCCCGCCTGAGCGGCGGGCGCGCCGAATCCGGCGCGGCTGCGCTGCGCAGCAGCGACACCTGCGCGGTGGCGGCCACCAGGCACAGCAGCGTGATCGTCAGCACCACCGCCAGCACCAGGGCGATGAGGTTGGCCGGGAAGGCGCCGGAGGTGTAGATGGAGACGCCGATGAAGGCCAGGTCGTCCGGGTCGGGGCGCGCGACCACCACCAGGAACGGGATCCAGCCCAGGTACGCCAGCCAGGCCAGGGCTCCGGCCGGCCACAGGTCCGCCCGGTCGCCGGCCAGCTGGGCCGCGTAGATGGCACGCCGCAGCCAGCCGCCCATCGGCCTAGGAGTCCAGCGCCAACGCCCGGTAGGTGGCCTCGATGCCTGCCAGGTGATGGTCCAGGTCCATGGCCCGGTGGATCTCCTCGACCGAGAGCCACTCGCGCACTCCGGCGTCGCCGAGCAGCTCGTCATGGAAGGCGATGCCGTTCGCCTGCGAGCGATGGGCGGCGCCCTGCACCAGCCGGTAGGCCTCCTGGCGGTCGGCGCCCTTGGCGATCATGGCCAGCAGGAGCGCCTCCGAGTACACCATCCCACCCGACAGCTCGAGGTTGGCGCCCATCCGCTCGGCGTCGACCTCCAGCCCGTCGAGGACGGTGGCCAGCGTCCGGGTGGCATAGGCTGCCACCCCCAGCGCGCGTTCGAAGACGAAGCGCTCCGCGCTGGAGTGGCTGATGTCCCGCTCGTGCCAGAGCGCCATGTTCTCCAGCCCCACCAGCGCATCGGCCCGCAGCAGGCGAGCCAGTCCGCTGACCCGCTCGGCCAGGATCGGGTTGCGCTTGTGCGGCATGGCGCTGCTGCCCTGCTGCCCCGCACCGAACGGCTCGAATGCCTCCGCCACCTCGGTCCGCTGCAGGTGCCGGACTTCGACGCTGATCCGCTCGAGCGTGCCGCCCAGGATCGCCAGCGTGGTCAGCAGCTCGGCATGGCGGTCGCGGCTGACCACCTGGGTTGCCGCCGGGTCGGGCGCCAAGCCCAGTGCCTCGCACACGTGGCGCTCCACCTCGGCGCTGACGTTGGCGTGGCTGCCGACCGCGCCGGAGATCTTGCCGACCGCGATCTGCCCGACCGCCCGTCGCAGCCGTTCGGCGTCGCGCTCCAGCTCGGCGAACCAGCCGGCCGCCTTGAAGCCGAAGGTGATCGGCTCCGCGTGCACGCCATGGCTGCGGCCGACCATGGCGGTGGACCGATGCTGCAGCGCCAGGCGCCGCACGACCTCCACCAGGCGCGACAGCTCGGCCGCCACCGCGGTGGTGGCGTCGCGCAGCGTGACGGCGGTAGCGGTGTCCAGCACGTCCGAGCTGGTCAGTCCGTAGTGCAGCCAGCGTCCCTCGGGACCGAGCCGCTCGGTGATGCTGCGCAGGAAGGCGATCACGTCGTGCTGCGACTCGCGCTCGATCTCCCGGGCGCGCTCCGGGTCGACCTGCTCGTCGGCGAGCGCGGTCCGCAGCCGTTCCCAGTCGTCGGTGGGGATGACACCGCCCTGATGCAGCGCCTCGGCCGCCAGGAGCTCGATCCGAAGCCAGAGCTGCAGCCGCCGCCGCTCACCGAAGAGCTCGCGCAGCTCCGGCAGGGCGTAGCGGTCGATCACGACTCAAGAATACGCGGCCGACCTTGCTCCCGCCGTCGCCTGCCCCGTATCATCCTCGCTGGCGCGCCAATCCTGCGCGCAACCTTCGATCCGGCTCCCACGCAGCCGGTCCGATCGGGGGCAAAGGGGACGGCCGTCCTCGGGATCGCGGGTGAACGAGGCCCTGTCCGGACGATCGTGGCAGCGTGGGTGCGGCGGTTGACCGACGCGAGGGACTCGCAACCATGACCGAGCAGAAATCGCTCAAGCGCCGCGTTCGCGCGCGCATGTCCAAGACCGGCGAGCGGTACACCGCAGCCCGGCGCCAGGTGCTGGCCAAGGCCGAATCCGACCCGGGGCCCGCCGCTACGTCGCGCGCCGAGGTGCCCACCCCGTTCCGCGGCCCGTCAGCCGCCTCCGACGAGGTCCTGCGCACCAGGACCGGCAGGGACTGGGCGGAGTGGTTCGCCATCTTGGAGGCATGGGGCGCCGCCGAGCGGTCCCACCCCGAGATCGCCCGCTGGCTGAGCGCCGAGCACGGCGTCGATGGCTGGTGGGCGCAGGAGCTGACGGTCGGCTATGAGATGGCCACCGGGCGCCGGCAGCCCGGCCAGCGGCCGGAGGGCTTCTCCGCCACCGCCTCCAAGACCATGGGCGTTCAGGTCGCCACGCTCTACCGGAGCTGGGTCGACGACGACGCGCGCCGGGCCTGGCTGCCGGACGTGCCGCTCCGCCTCCGGACGGCCACGCCGCACCGGACCGCGCGCTTCGACGTGGCGGACGGCGACACCCGCCTGGTGATGAACTTCACCGACAAGGGAGCGGCCAAGAGCAGCGTCGCGATGGAGCATGAGCGCCTGCCCGACGCCGACGCCGCGGCCGAGCGCAAGGCCTTCTGGCGCGAGCGCCTGGTCGCGCTCAAGCGCCACCTGGAGAGCTAGGCCTGGCTGCGGGGGTCGATCCCGATATCGGCTCCCGCCGCCTGCTCCTCGCGGAATCGCCGCACCCGCTCAGCGAGATCGCGGTCGCCGACGGCCAGCACGCGGGCGGCCAGGTGGCCGGCGTTCTTGGCACCGGGCGAGCCGATGGCCACTGCCGCGACCGGCACGCCGGGCGGCATCTGGACGATGGCGTACAGGGCGTCGGCGCCACCCAATGCGCCGCCGTCCAGCGGCACGCCGATCACCGGCCGGGCGGTCATGCTGGCCAGCACGCCGGGCAGGTGCGCCGCCAGGCCGGCGGCGCCCACGAAGACCTGCACGCCGCGACCCTCGGCCGTGGCCACGTAGTCGCGCAGCGCCTCCGGCTGGCGATGGGCGCTGATGACCGATGCCTCCCAGGCGATCCCGTACGTGTCGAGCACGTCGAAGCAGCCCTTCAAGGCGGGCAGGTCGGAGCGGGAGCCGCAGATCACGGCGACGCGCGGGCGGTCGGGCATCGGTGCTGGCAAGGATACGTGCGCGACGGCCGTCAGGTGCCGGCCAGGCGCTCGACCACGGCGTCCAGCGGACCGACGTCGCCGACCAGGAAGCTGCTGATCCCCAGCCGCTCGCGCAGCATCGTGAACTTCTCGACCAGCCCATCGAGCGACCCGATCATGACGTGCGGCGACTCGGCCACCTGCCGCTCGCTGATGGGTGCCGGGCCCATCTCGCTCAGCCTGGCGGCCAGGGCGGCGAACTCCTGGCCGGCGCGATCCGTCAGCGACGGCTGCGACATGGACGGGTAGACGTTCAGCGTCAGCGCGTCGAAGCGATCGCCTGCCGCCTCCCGGACCCAGCGCACCTTCTCGGCGGTCGCCTCCAGGGTGAAGCTGAGCGGATCCCCGCGACCGTCGGCACTGATGCGCGGCGCAAAGCCCACGATCTGCGCCTCGCGGCCGGCCAGCGACAGCGTGCGCCGTCCCCCGCCGCCGATCAGGAACGGGGGATGCGGCCGCTGCACCGGCTTCGGCAGCCCGTCCATGTCGGTGATGCGGTAGTGGTTGCCCGCGTAGGTCAGTGGCTCATCGGCGAACAGTCCCTTCAGCACGGCGACCGCCTCGGCCAGCCGCTCGGACCGCACCGGCACCGGGTCGAAGGCCATGCCGATCCCGTCGTACTCGACCCGGCGCCAGCCCGCGCCGATCCCGATGTCCAGCCGCCCATCGGACAGGACGTCCAGCGAGGCCAGGTCCTGCGCCAGGACCGCGGGGTGGCGGAAGTCGTTGTTGAGGACGAAGGCGCTCATCCGGAGCCGATCCGAGCTGGCCGCGACCACCGCCATGGCGGGCACCGGCGCCAGCTTGTCGACCAGGTGATCGGAGACGACCAGGCCGTGGTAGCCCGCCGCGTCGGCGCGCCGAGCCAGGTCGGCCAGGGCGCGGGCGTTCATCACCTCGCCGGCATCGGCCAGGAACTCGAAGGGCTTCATGGCTGGATCTCCCGCGCGGCGATGTCATGGCGCAGCTGCCCGCCATCGAGCGACGCCGCCTCGGCGCCGGCATAGGCGGTGGCCCGCGCCGTCGCCAGGTCGTCGCCCAGGCCGACGAAGGTGGCGATCCGGCCGCCGCTCGAGACGAATCCGCCGTCCGCCCGGTGGGTGGCGGCATGGAAGCAGAGCAGCGGGCCGTCATCGTCGCGCGCTGCCGGCTCGGCCCCTGCCAGGCGCCGGTCGACCTGCGGTGCGTCCGGATAGCCCGCGGAGGCCAGCACCACGCCGACCGCCGCGCCCGGCCCGAGCCGCACCGAATCCTCCATCAGGCTGCGCTCGCCGCGCGCCACCCCCAGCAGGGCCGCGGCCAGCTCCCCGTCGAGCAGGGGCAGGACCACCTGCGCCTCGGGGTCGCCGAAGCGCGCGTTGAACTCCAGCACCATCGGTCCCTGGCCCGTCAGCATCAGCCCGGCGTACAGCACGCCTCGGTACGGCGTGCCGTCGCGGGCCATGCGCCAGGCCACCGGCTCGAAGACCCTGGCCACGGCCGTCTCCAGCGCCTCCGTCCCGAACCACGGCACCGGGCAGTAGGCTCCCATGCCTCCCGTGTTCGGACCGATATCACCGTCGTCCAGCCGTTTGTAGTCGCAGGCCGCCGCCAGGGGCACGACGGCCTCGCCGCTGACCAGCGCGAAGGCCGATACCTCGCGGCCCTCCAGCCGCTCCTCCAGCAGCACTCCGCCCTCGGCAGCCGGCCCGGCCAGCTGGGTGCGGATCGCCTCCTCCGCCTCCTCGATGGTGTCCGGCACCACCACGCCCTTGCCGGCCGCCAGGCCGTCGGCCTTCACCACCGGCGGCCGATCCTGCCGGCGCGCGTGGGCCAGGGCCGCGTCGGCGTTGATGAAGGCGGCGCTCCCGGCGGTGGCGACCCCGGCGCGCGCCATCACCTCCTTCGCAAAGGCCTTCGACGTCTCGAGCCGGGCGGCGGCGCGGCTCGGCCCGAAGACCGGGACCGCTGCGCCGGCCAGCGCGTCGGCCACCCCGGCGGCCAGCGGGCCCTCGGGCCCGACCACCACCATGTCGTAGCGCTCGCGCGCCGCATGACGCGCCACCGCGCCCGGGTCAAGCGGGTCGAGGTCCTCGACCGGGTCGGCTGCCGCCGCCGTGCCCGCGTTGCCCGGCGCGATCCGAACGCGCCGCACGCCCTCGTCGCGGGCCAGCCGCCAGGCCAGGGCGTGCTCGCGCGCCCCCGAGCCCAGGACCAGGATCTCCACGCCTAGGGAGAGGCGGCGGGGGACGGCTCGGGCGGGGCGCCGGTCAGCTCGGCCAGCCGCTCGAGGACGGGCTCCAGCTCGTTCAGCCGATCCTGGTAGGTGCCCAGGTCACCGGCCGCCAGCGCCGCCTGGGCCTCCGCATACAGGCGCTGCGCCTCGGCCACCAGGCCGGCCACGTCCTCCGGCAGGCCACCGCCGCCGTCGGGCGGTGGCGGCAGCGCCGAGCCGAGCACCTGCTCGATCGCGTCCGGCACGTTCTCGGCGAAGGCCACCCGCTCGTTGCTCACCATGATCACCCGCACGAACTGCGGGAACGGGGCGCCCGAGGCCTGCAGGAAGATCGGCTCCACGTAGAGCAGCCCGTCCTCGCCGAGCGGCAGCACCAGCAGGTTGCCGCGGATGACCGACGAGCCGGAGCGGTCCCACAGGCTGAACTGGGCGCTGATGGCGTCGTCCTGGTCGATCCGAGACTCGACCAGTGCCGGTCCGTCGGTCGAGGTGTCGCTCGGGAAGTGGAAGGCGATCCGCTCGCCGTAGACGCCCGGGTCCATGCGGGCGGCGATCCAGGCGATCATGTTCGGCCGCTGCTCGGGGACCAGCGGCTGGATCAGGACGAACTCGGCCTCATCTTCGCCGGGAATGCGCATGATCACGTAGTAGGGCTCCATCGCCTGCCCGCCGCCGGTCACCACGTCGTCCGGGATCGCCCACCGGTCCTCCTGGTTGTAGAAGTTGGTGGCGCCGTCCTCGCTGGCCGGCAGGTGGTAGAGGCGGTACGACTGGTTCTGCGCGATGAACAGGTCCTCCGGGAAGCGCAGGTGGGCCTGGAGCTCGGCGGGCATGGCCGAGATCGGCTCGAACAGGCCCGGGAAGATGCGCGCCCAGGCCTGCAGGATCGGCTCGTCCTCGGTCTGGAAGAAGCGCACCGTGCCGTCGTAGGCGTCCATCACGACCTTGACGCTGTTGCGGACGTAGTTCGCGCCCGGGAAGGGGCTGCCCTCGTCGAGCGGCTGGGCATTCGGATAGCGGTTGGTCAGGGTGTAGGCATCCCACACCCATAGCAGCCGGCCGCCGGCGCTGACGATGTACGGGTCGTGGTCGTAGGCCAGGAACGGGGCGAGCTCCGGGATCCGCTCATGAACCGCGCGCCGGAAGAGGATCTGCGACGCATCGGTCAGCTGGTTGCTGATCAGCAGGTTGAAGTCCCCGAAGCGCAACGCGAAGAGCAGGCGCGAGAAGAAGTTGCCGACGCCGACGCCCGAGTCGCCCTGCCAGGTCGTGGTGGCGCCGGCCTCCGACGATTCGCTCAGTGGGAAGTCGAACTCCTCGGTCTGGGTGCCGGTGACGACGTACGTATCCGTCGCCTCGCCGAAGTAGATGCGCGGCTCGCCGACGGCCAGCTGCCGTTCGGTGCCGACCCCGCCGACCAGGTAGTCGGGCTGGCCCTGCGACGTCACCGCGTCGACCGGCACCGCGGTGATGCCGAAGCCATGGGTGTAGACCAGGCGCTCGTTGGTCCAGGTGCGCGCCTGCGACGCCAGCTGCTCCACGTCCAGCTCTCGCGCGCTTAGCATCAGCTGCCTGGTATCCCCCTCCACCTCGTAGCGGTCGATGTCGACGTCCAGGAAGTCGTAGTAGCGGCGCAGGTTCTGGTCCTGCCGGATGGTGGTCAACAGCGGCCGGTAGTCCCACAGCCGCAGGTTGTCGATCGTCGCCACGTCCTCGCTGAAGACCGCCTCGGACAGCGCCTGCTCGCCGCTGAAGTCACGCAGCTCGATCGCGTCGAGGTCGAAGGCGGCTCGGGTGGAGCCGATGTGGGCGGCGATGTACGGGCGCTCCACGTTCAGCTCGTTCGGGTTGACCTGGAAGTTCTGGACGAACGCCGGGTACAGGCCGCCGACCAGGATCGACAGCACGAACCAGGCGCCGCCCGCCAGGGCCAGCGCCCACAGGGTGCGGAACCAGATGTTCAGGACCAGCAGCACCGCAGCCGCGAGCGCCACGAAGGTGAGGATCTGGTAGGCGGGCAGCTGGGCGTTCATGTCGGTGTAGGTGGCGGCCTGGATCGACTCGTAGCCGCTGGTCGAGTAGCTCAGCTCCGGGATGTCGAGCTGGTAGCCGGCGGCCAGCGTGACCAGCAGCAGGGCGCCGATGATCGAGAGATGGGCGCGCACCGGCGCGGTCAGCCGGAACTGCCAGCGCAACGCCCCCGCCGCATAGGCCCCCAGGCTGAGCAGCAGGATGGCGATCAGGCTGACCGTGGCCCAGCCCTGCAGGAAGCGCCAGAACGGCAGGTCGAAGACGTAGAAGCCGATGTCGCGCTGGAAGTTCGGATCGGCCGTCCCGAAGTCGCCGCCGTTGACGAACAGCAGGATCGTCTGCCAGTTCCCGCTCCAGGCGCCGGCCGAGACGAGCGACAGCAGCGCGGTCACGCCCAGCAGGGCCCAGGTGATGGCCCGCGAGGCGTCCGGGATCTCGAACTGGCCGATGCGCCGAATGGGCACCTGCGGTGCGATGCGCCGGGCCAGCCAGATGCTGGCCAGGGCCGGTACCGCGAAGGCCAGGAAGCCGACGACGAAGAGGCCGACCTGCGACCACAGCCGGGTGGTCAGGATCGAGCTCCGGCCCAGCTCTCCGTACCACCACAGGTCGGTGACCAGGTTGACCAGGCCACCGAGGATCCCGAACAGGAAGAAGGCCGCCAGCAGCAGGCCGCCGATCAGCACCCAGCGCCGGATCGACCCCCCGCCCCCGCGACGTCGCGGGAAGCGGACGGTCCCGTCGTCCGGCGGAGCGCCGCCGTTGTCGCCGCGGCTCGATCGCCGGGGCTCGCGGGGCGGCAGCGGACGTCCCTCGCGACGCGCGTCCTGCTCCGCCTGGCGGCGTTGCAGCTCCTCCAGCAGCTTGTCAAACCAGGTGGACATCGGCGCGCGCATCGTACCCATCCCGCGCCGGCGGCGCTGCGGCGCGCCCGGGCTGCCTAGAATCACCATCGATGCGCACCTTCGAGGAGCTCGAGTCCCTGTGGGCCACCGTGCCGGCCCCGCCGCGCCAGCGCGGCACGCTCCGGCTCGTCTGCCGGCGGGTCGAGCCGGGCGTGCACGAGACGCCCGCGGAAGCGGAGCTCAGCGTGGAGGCGGGCCTGATCGGCGACCGCTGGGACGCGGCCCGAGATCCTGATCGCGTGGCCCAGGTCACCCTCATGAATGCGACCGTCGCCGAGCTGGTGGCCGCCGGTCGCCAGCCGCTGCACGAGGCCGGCGACAACCTGCTGGTCGACCTCGACATCGGTTACGACAACCTGCCGCCCGGCACGCGCCTGCGGATCGGCGGGGCGTTGCTGGAGGTGACCGAGGCGCCGCACACCGGCTGCAGCAAGTTCAGCGAGCGCTTTGGTCAGGACGCCCTGCGCTGGGTCAACTGGCGCCACTGGCGTGAGCGGCGCCTGCGTGGCGTCAACGCGCGAGTGGTCGAGGGTGGAAGCGTCCGGGTGGGCGACGCGATCACCCGGATCGCGGCCGGTGTGGCCGCCTAGCCCTGGCGACCGCCGCCTCCCAACATCCCACCGATCATGTCGCCGATGCTGTCCAGGCTGCCGGCGCCCCCTTCCTCCGGACGCTGGCCTCCCGGCGTGAGCTGGTCGATGACGGTCGGCAGGAAGGCGGCCAGCATCGGCAGCAGCTGCTGGATCGAGAGCCCGCTCGAAGCGCTCAGCGCATTGAGCTCGTCGTCGCCGATCGCTCCCTTCAGCTGATCCGGATCGACGGGGCGGTTGTCGCCGGTCGACACCCAGGAGTCCACCTGGTCGCC
The DNA here is from genome assembly GCA_036555005.1 of Candidatus Limnocylindria bacterium. Taxonomy (GTDB): domain Bacteria; phylum Chloroflexota; class Limnocylindria; order QHBO01; family QHBO01; genus DASSCW01. The sequence continues at coordinate 28,614 of DATBME010000003.1, forward strand.
GAGCCCGGCGCCCTTCAGCTTGTCGAGCAGGCCGTTGATTCCGCCCTCGTCGTTCACCAGCTGCTGCGTGGCGTTGGTGACCTGGTCCTTGTCGACGGCTCCGGCGTCGGCGCCCAGGCTTGACAGCATGCTGGGGATGTCCATCGGTTTCCTCCCTGGTTGTGTAGCGAGTTCATCGTACGCCCGTCCACAACGCGACCATCCGCCTCGCTCCCGCGGCAGCGCTGCGCTCGTGATCTCGGATGAGACGCCTGGGATGAGCCTGTGGCGGGACAACGCCGTCGTTCGGATCGACCTCTGAGGCGCGTCACTCCCACTCGATCGTGGCGGGCGGCTTGGAGCTGATGTCGTAGACGACGCGGTTGACGCCGCGCACCTCGTTCACGATCCGGCTGCTGATCCTGGCCAGCACGTCGTAGGGGAGCCGCGCCCAGTCGGCCGTCATGCCGTCATCGGAGGTGACTGCCCGGATGGCGACCACGTTGGCGTAGGTGCGCCCGTCGCCCATCACCCCCACGCTGCGCACCGGGGTCAGGATCGCGAACGACTGCCACAGGGACCGATACAGTCCGGCGGCCTTGATCTCGTCGATGACGATCCAGTCCGCCTCGCGCAGCGTGTCCAGCCGCTCGGCGGTCACCTCGCCGATGATCCGGATGGCCAGCCCCGGCCCGGGGAACGGCTGGCGCAGCACCATCGCCTCCGGCAGGCCCAGCTCGGCGCCGACCCCCCGCACCTCGTCCTTGAACAGGTAGCGCAGTGGCTCCACCAGGCTGAAGCGCAGGTCGGCCGGCAGGCCGCCGACGTTGTGATGGGTCTTGATCTTGGCCGCCGCCTTGGTCTCGGCGGTGGTCGACTCGATGACATCGGGATACAGCGTGCCCTGCACCAGGAAGTCGATCTCGCCCAGGCGCTGCGCCTCATCCTCAAAGACGCGGATGAACTCGTCACCGATGATGCGGCGCTTCTGCTCCGGATCCTCCACGCCGGCCAGGCGCCGGAGGAATCGGTCGCGGGCATCGACCATCACCAGCTTCATGCCCAGGTGCTCGGCGAACGTGGTGCGCAGCAGCTCCGACTCGCGCTTGCGCATCAGCCCGTGGTCGACGTAGATGCAGGTCAGCTGGTCGCCGATGGCCCGATGCACCAGCGCCGCGGCGACCGCCGAGTCCACGCCGCCCGACAGGGCGCAGATCGCCCGACCGGCGCCGACGCGCCCCCCGATGTCGGCCACTGTCGCCTCAACGAATGATGCCGGCGTCCAGGTCGGCGCCGCCCCGGCGATGTCGATCACGAAGTTGCGCAGGATCTCCTTCCCGCGTGGGGTGTGGGCCACCTCGGGATGGAACTGGATGCCGTACAGCCTGCGCTCCGGATCGGCCAGTCCGGCGAAAGCGCTCGAATCACTCTGAGCGGTCGGGACGAAGCCCTCGGGCGGCCGCACGATCGAGTCGCCGTGGCTCATCCAGACTGGCTGCTCGCGATCGATGCCGCGGAACAGCCCGTCGTCGCTGGTGATCTGGACCGATGCCGGCCCGTACTCGTGCTTGGCGCCGGGCACCACCTCGCCGCCCAGCTCGTGCGCCATCAGCTGCAGCCCGTAGCAGATACCCAGCACCGGGATGCGGCCGGACCAGACGGCCGGGTCGGGGCGCGGGGCGTCGTCGTCGTAGACCGATGACGGGCCGCCGGACAGGATGATCGCCTTGGGCTGGCGTCGCTCGATCTCGTGCCATGGCGTGTCGTGCGCCAGCAGCTCGGAGTACACATTGAGCTCGCGCACGCGGCGGGCGATGAGCTGCGCGAACTGGCTGCCGAAGTCCAGGATGACGACCGTATCGGGCTCGGCCGGCTGGTCGTCGGCGCGCTCCGGCGGCGGCGCGTGGAGCGCCTGTTCCAGGTAGGCCTCCACCTCGGCATCGTCGGGAGCCAGCACGCGATGGCCAGCGTTGGCCGCTTCGCCATGCACCGTCCGGCCACGTTCGCGCCTGGCCGACGGCGCTCCGCGATGCTCTTCGGTGGTGTCGGTCAACCGGCCCCTCCAACCACGACCAGGTCGCTGGCGCCAAGTGTAACGGGCCGCATCGGCTCGGCTAGGCTGTCTTCCACCAGCAGCGAACGGAGATGGACCGATGAATGAGGAGGCGACCGGCGACGGTCCGCGCATCGTCGAGCTGATCCCGCAGCCCAGCGTGGCGGTCCGTCAGCAGCAGCCGATGGCGGAGATGAACCTGGCCGAGCTGTTCGACACGCACCTGCCGAACATCGCCGACCAGATCGTCAACCTGGGCGGCACCCCCGCCGGGCCGCCGTATGGCCGCTACCACCAGTTCGGACCGGAGACCGTGGACGTGGAGATCGGCATTCCGGTGGCGGCGCCGGTGGCCAACCTGCGGCCGCTGGCCGAGTGCGAGGCCGGCGAGATGGGCGGCTCCGAGCTGCCCGGTGGCGAGGCCGCGGTACTCGTCCATCGCGGCTCGTACGACACGCTGAGCGGCGCCTACGACGGGCTGCATGACTGGATCCACACCCAGGGTCGCGAGGAAGGTCCCGGTCCGTGGGAGTCGTACGTCGACGACCCCTCGGAAGTGGAAACCGCCAGCCTGCGCACCGAGGTCGTCTGGCCCCTCGGCTAGACCCCGGCGCCGGCCAGCCGTTCGATGATGGTCAGGATCCGCCCATGCGTCACCGCGTCGCCGGCGGCGATCATCCCGGTGGCGGGGGCACCCGGCTCGAGGGGCTGGCCCCGCAGATCCGATAGCACGCAGCCTGCGGCCAGGCACACGGTCACACCCGCCGCGAAGTGGACGTTGCCCTCCAGCTGCCCGTCGGTGACATAGGCGGCACGCCTGCCGAGGGCCACCCACGCCAATGCCAGCGACGTGGAGGTGACGCGGGGCTGAAACGCCAGCCGGAACTCCGCGTCCGCCATCAGGGCCAGCGGCGCGAAGCCAGGCAACGTTGGCCGCTGATCGAGATCAAGGTCGACCAGCCGCGAGTCAGCGCTCGGAATGAGCGCTGACTCGCCCTCGGCCGTGTAGCGGTGGGCGCAGCCCGGGCCGGCGACCACGACCTCGCCGCTGAAGGGGTTCGCCACCGCGGCAGCGCACGCATCCACCGCCGCGAGGGCGACATTGACGGCGACCGCCTGAACGCCGGCGGCGAAGTTCGCCGTGCCGCACAGCGGGTCGACCAACCAGGTGCGGCCTTCGTCGGCGCCGGGCGTATGGCCGCCCTCCTCGGCGTGGACAGGGTCGTCCGGCCGATGTCGCCGCAGGACCTCGATGATTGCCCGCTCGGCGTCGACGTCCACGTCGGTGGCGAAGTCCAGGCCGCCCTTCTCCAGGCGCTGGTGCGGGCCGCCGAACCGCCCGCGCACTACCGCGGCGCCGGCCTCGGCAGCCGCCCGAGCGACTTCGACGTCGTTCAACCGGCCTCCATCTCCGCCAGCGCGCGCTGAAGGGCTGTGCGCGCGGTGTCCTCGGGGAAGGGCGCCCGCCGGATTGCCTCGTCGTCGTCGAGCTGGCCGGCGGCCAGCAGAGCGCCAAGCTCAGCCATGGCGGCCAGGTCCGCCGCCTGCGTGGTCACGAACGCGCGATCACCAACGCTGCCATGGCCTGGCACGACGGCGTCCCGGACGAGCGGCAGCAGCCGCTCGGTGACCGTCGCCGCCCAGGCACGCGGGTACGCATCGCCGTAGCCGGGTGGCGCATCGTTCTCGAGCAGATCGCCGGCGAACAGGACGCCGACTTCGGCCACCTCGATCACGATGTCGTTGTCGGTGTGCCCCCGACCCAGATACGCCATCTGCAGCTGGCGATCACCGAGGTCGATGGTGGCGGTATCGGTGAAGAGCTGGTCCGGCGCTGCCAGGACAACCTCCGCCAGCTCGTCGGCGAACTCGGGTGCCTGCGAGGTCACGCGCGCCCGCATGCTGTCGCCTTCGTCACGGACGCGCTCGGCGCAGCGGGCGTGCCCCCAGATCGGTCTGGGCAGGAAGCGGGCGTTGCCGAACGAGTGGTCCCAGTGGTGATGCGTGTTCACCACGGCGACCAGCGGCTGCCGTGTCAGGGCCCGGATGTCGTCCCGCAGCTCATCGGCCAGGCGGTGGGAGGCGCGCGTGTCGATGACCACCAGGCCGCGCTGGCCCAGCACCGCGCCGATGTTCTGGTCGAACGGCTCGTCTGCCCACCTCGAATAGCGGCGCACGAAGACGCGGTCGCCGACCTCGTTCCAGACACTCATGCGGCATGCAGCCGGGCGAGACCCTTCGCCTCGGCATCCAACCCCAGTCGATCTTCGGCCGTCAGTCGGCCGAATGGCTCAATCACGATCTCGCCGTCCGCCTCGCGCCACGTGCCCGCCACCTGTCCGTCGATCAGGAAGGTGTTGAACGAGTGCGGCGTTCGGGTATTGAACACCCTGGGCCGATGGTGCTCCGGCAGGATCAGCGTCCGCCGCGCATGGACCAGCAGGGTGGCGTCCCAGACCGGCAGGAAGCGCGGCGGCGCGGGAATCTCCGGCTCCGGCAGCGCCGCGTCCGGCAGGTCCAGCAGCGTGCGGCCGCGCTCGTCGCGATAGGGTCGCAGCGGCATACTCGCGGCCACCTCTTTCACGGTGCCAAGGCTGGCACCCATCCAGTTCGCGACGTCGGCCAGCGCCGCCGGTCCAAAGCCGCCCAGGTGCCGCCGGATCAGCAGCTCGATCCCGTCGCGCTCCGCCAGCCGTTTGGGGGGCGGCACCCAGTTCGCCGCCAAGCCGTACAGGTCGGCGCGTCGCTGGTCCCAGGTCCCGGAGGGTGGGACTCGCACGATGTCGGCCAGCATGTTGATCCCCGCCTGCGGCGCGTCGATGCCACGCTCCTTCAGCCGCGCGCTCAGTTCCTTCTGCTTTAGCGGCCCGGCGGCCAGCTCCTTGCCGATGGCCCGGGCCACGGCATCGACATCCAGGCCCTTGTATTGCGATGCAGCCGCTCGCAGCCACCACGCCCGTCGCCCATCGCGGACGCCGATCTCCATGGGCCAATAGTCGGCGGCCGAGACCATGTGGATGGTGGCCCGCATCAGCGTGCCCTGGATCACGCGTCGATCCTCCAGTGCCCGGGTCAGCTGCTCCCGTCGGAAGCCCTGCATCCGCGACCACAGTCCGATGTAGCCGGCGGGCGCGTACTGCGTCTGCAGCCCACCCACCGCCTCGAGCACGTCCTCGATTGAGCCAGACGAGCGCTCCAGCAGCTGCTGACGGGCGAGGAGCGCGCGGTTCAGCCGTCGCGCGGTGAGCACCTCGGGCGAGGCCGTCGGTCGCTACTCCTCGAGCATGTAGACGTCGGTGAACTCGGCGCACCTGCCGTCGGGCGCGAACCGCATCAGGAAGACGTTGCGGAAGGTGCGCTCGGGCTTCGAATCGGCGGCCAGGTAGCGGCTCCAACCGGTCGCCACCGCGTTGTCGCCGTCAACAGCGTACGGCCGGTACTCGGCTTCCCAGCTGTCGGGTGGATCGGGGTTCTCTAGCCAGTTGTCGACCAGTGCGTCGAGGCCGCGGACAGTGGCCGAATCACCGTATGGCTGATAGCGGTACCGGACGTCATCGGTGAAGAGCGCCCTGATCGGCTCGGGCTCGTTCGCCCGCCAGGCCGCCACGTAGCGATCCAGCCAGTCCCTCAGGTAGTCGCGATCGAGGCCCGGCACGCGCTACTCCCGGCCGGCCAACTGCCAGGACTTGCCCTCGGACATGACCGCCGGGGCGATCACCATCTCCACCCGGTGCATCTCGTCGATCGTCCGGGCGCCCAGGGCGGCCATCGACTGGCGCAGCGCGCCGACCAGGTTCTGGGTGCCGTGGGTGGTGGCGGCCGGGCCGAACAGGATCTGCTCCAGCGGAACGCGCTCACCGATCGTGATCCGGGTTCCGCGCGGCAGGGTCGGCGATGGCGCCGCCATGCCCCAATTGAAGCCACGCCCCGGCGCCTCCAGCGCGCCGGCGAACGGCGAGCCGAGCATGACCGCATCGGCGCCGGAGGCGATGGCCTTGGCGATGTCGCCGCCGGTCTTCATGCCCCCATCGGTGATGACCGGCACATGGCGCCCCGTATCGGCCAGGTACCGATCGCGCGCGGCCGCCACCTCCAGCGTGGCGCTGACCTGTGGCACACCGATGCCCAGCACCTCGCGCGTCGTGCATGCCGCGCCGGGACCGACCCCGACCAGGATGGCGGCCGCCCCCTGGTGCATCAGCTGGTAGGCAGCCTCGCCGCTCACGGTGTTGCCGACCAGGACGGGCAGATGCAAAGCGCCGGTCAGGTCGCTGAGCGAGAGCACCCGACCAGAAGTGGAGATGTGCCTTGCGCTGCTCACCTGCGACTGGACCAGGAACATGTCCGCTCCCGCGGCCGCGGCGATCTCGGCGTGGTCCCAGGCTGAGGCGGGCGTGGTGGCGACGGCGGCCACCGCTCCCTGCGCCTTCACCCGGGTGATGAGCGCCGTGATCAGGTCGTCGCGGACGGGCGCCGCATAGGCCTCGGCCAGGATGTGCGCCGCCGCGCGACCGGTCTCGGTGGCGGCGACCCGTTCGATGATCGGGCCGACGTCCTCGTATCGGGTGTACAGGCCCTCCAGGTTGATGAAGGCCACACCGCCATGACCGCTCATGCGGACCGCGAAGTCGACGTCGGCGACGGCATCCATGGCGGAGGCCAAAAACGGGATCTGGAGCCGATGCCCGCCGATCTCGACCGCCAGGTCGACCTCCGCCGGATCCAGGGTGACCGCGCCGGGCACCAGCGCGACCTCGTCGAAGCCGTAGGCGCGGCGCAGCCGATCGGTGGCGGGTGCGACGGTTGGCTGCTCGATCATCGGCGCCGATGCCCCGGTACGAAAACGCCCGCGGTCGGCGGCTGCCGTCGCGGGCCGGGTCGATCGCGGACTGATGAGACTGCGCGGATCGGGTGCACCACCGACCGTCCTGCAAGTTTCGCCGGAGTATAGCGGCCGCCTCAGGCCGCGGAGCCTACGGCGTGCGCCAGTTCACGCTGTCGATCATGCTCCGCAGCTCGTCCTGGACCGATGCCGGGGCATCGTTGTCGCAGACAACGATCGCATCGAGCCGCTGGGGACTGACCGTGACGACATACGCCACTTCCGAGGTGGCTCCCAGCTCGTCGCACACGTGGGTGCGTTCGATCTTCCGGGCTTCGCGGCCTCCGACCAGCAGGCGCTCGCCGTCGGGGAGCTCGCACGTCGCACCGGCACAGGTGGTCATGATCCACCAGACGAGCAGCGATCCCTCGTCAAGGGCAGCCACCGGTGTGCGGCAGTTGCTCACCCCGGGTCCATCGCACTGCGGATCGAGTGCCTGGTTCGAAACGATGCCGATGGTCTGACCCGCGCGCCAGGCTTCGGGGTTGGTCGCCTGGGCGTGCCAGCCGGCGGGGACGCGCAAGCGAAAGCCATCGCCATCGAACGTGGATCCGGCTGATGAATCGACAGCGGGTGTCGCTGTGCAGGCCGCCATGGACACGAGACTCAGCGCCGCGCACAGCCGCCGCAGCATGACCGCCGAACCGCCGCTCAGCCGGCCAGCGTCACGCTGGCGGCTCGCGCGTCCTCGGCCAACGCCAGGATCGGCTCATCCGAATCGGCGCTCGCCTGCAGCAGGCCGATCACCCGGCTCAGGCCCAGCTCCGCCAGCTCCGACAGGTAGGCACTGCGCCGGTCACCGGCCGTCGACCAGGCCGGCTCGCCCCACCAGGCATGCAGGCTGACGGCGAGGCTGTCCGGGTCGCGCCCGATCTCCTCGCAGCGCGACCGGATGACCGGCAGTGCCTCGCGCAGCTCGGCCGGCGTCAGGCCGTCGACGTTCAGCTCGTCGGCGAAGCGGGCCGCCAGGCGCCAGGTGACCTGCGGGCCGTTGCCGCCGACCATGATCGGGATGCGTGGCGCCTGCATCCCCTTCGGCAGGTTGATGGCGCCGTGGACGGAGGCGTGCTCGCCGTCGAAGGACGGGTGCTCCTTCTCGGGCCCGAGCATACGGGTGATCACCTCCAGACTGTCGCGCAGCATGTCGAGGCGGACGCGCGTCTCCGGGAAGCCGTAGCCGTAGGCCAGCCACTCGTCGCGCTTCCAGCCGGCGCCGATGCCCAGCTCGAAGCGGCCGCCGCTGATGGTGTCGAGCGTGCCCGCCATCTTGGCCGTCAGCGCCGGGTTGCGGAAGCCGTTGCAGATCACGATCTGCCCGACCCGCACGCGGCTGGTCAGCGCCGCCAGCGCGCTCAGCGCGGTGAAGGACTCGAAGGTGATCTCGTCTGTCGGCTTCGGAACCGTATGGAAGTGATCGAACAGCCAGACCGACTCGAAGCCGAGCGCCTCGGCCCGCTGCGCCACGGCCACCGTGCGCTGCCACGCGACCCCCGCGTCCCACCCGTCGTACTCCCCCGTCCAACCTTGGGGAGCAATCAACCCAAGTCTCAACGCCACCAGCCTCCCGCGTTACCCGTGGGGCGGCCGGTCTCCTTGCCGCGCCGGCTCCGCCTCATTGCGCTCACCAATGCCCGTGGTGGAAGCGAGCAACTCGGCTCATCCCGATCGGCGTAGCAGGGCACGGCGAGCGTGGAATCTGCGCCGCATCGTCCGCGGCAGCCGGCCATCCATGCATACCACTACTCCCGATGGTGAGCGCGAAGGCGTGAGACGCCCCGCGCTCCACGGCCACGAGCATGAGCGTCTGACCGCACCATCAACGCCTCACGATCATCTGCGCACGTTCCGGACCAACCGAGACATGGGTGATCGGCACGCCGGCCAGCTCCTCGAGTCGCTCGACATAACGGCGCGCCGCGTCCGGCAGCTCTGACCAGCTGCGGCAATTGGTCGTATCGGTCCCCCAGCCGGCCACCTCCTCGTACACCGGCTCGAGCCGCGCATAGGCCGATGCCGAGGCGGGCACCGTCTCCCACTCCCGGCCATCGGCCGGATCGCGGTAGGCGGTCGCGACCAGGATGCGCTCGAAGTCGTCCAGCACGTCCAGCTTGGTCAGGGCAATGGCCTGGTAGCCGGCCAGCCGCACGCTGTAGCGCACCGCCACCGCGTCGTACCAGCCACAGCGCCGCGGGCGGCCGGTGGAGGTGCCGTACTCCACGCCCCGCTCGCGCAGGCGCTCGCCGTCGGCGTCCTCCAGCTCGGTGGGCAGCGGCCCGGCACCGACGGCGGTGGTGTAGGCCTTGGCCACGCCCAGCACCCGATCGATCGCCACCGCCGGCAGGCCCGCGCCCAGGCTGGCGCCGCCCGGAATCGGGCTGGAGCTGGTGACATACGGATAGACGCCCCAGTCGATGTCGCGCATCGTGCCGAGCTGGCCTTCCAGCAGGACGTGCTCGCCGTCGGCCAGCGCCGCATCGACCATGCCCTGGCCGTCGACCACGTGCGGCGCCAGTCGCGCGCCGGCGGCCAGGTAGCGCGCGGCAACTCCCTCCTCGTCCAGGGCGGCCGCGATCAGCTCGCGCATCTCGTCCTCGGGACCACCGGCCCCGAAGTAGCCCTCGACGATGCGGCGTGCCCGGAGCAGGGCGGCCTGCAGGCGCTCGCGGAAGACATCGGTCTCCACCAGGTCGACCATCCGAATGCCACGCCGCGCGACCTTGTCGACATAGGCCGGACCGATGCCACGACTGGTGGTGCCCAGCCTGGCCTTGCCGCGTTCCCGCTCTTCCAGCTGGTCGATCAGGACGTGATGGGGCATGACGACGTGCGCCCGATCGGCGATGAACAGGTTGCCGCAGTCGAAGCCCGCCGCCACCAGCCCATCGAGCTCATCGACCAGCGCCGGCGGGTTGATCACCACCCCGTTGCCCAGCAGGTTGCGGGTGGTGGGGTAGAAGATCCCCGACGGGATCAGGTGCAGCTTGAAGTGGCCATGGGGGTTGACAACGGTGTGGCCGGCGTTGTTGCCGCCGCCGTAGCGCACCACCAGGTCGGCGTCGCGCGCCAGGTAGTCGACCACCCGGCCCTTTCCCTCGTCGCCCCACTGGGCGCCGACGATGGCGGTCACGGACATGGTCGGGCGCAACTCTCGGCACGTGGAACGCCGGTATGGTACCCGCGCGATGTTCATCGCCAGCCATCGGTTCCTGCCGCTCGACTACCTGCGCATTCCCCACCGCGTCGCGGACGCCGCGGCGCTGGCGCGGCCGCCGTCCGATGAGCGCGGACCCACCGGCTTCGCCTCGCTCACCGTCGAGGGTGGCGAACCGGCGCCCCGCCTCTACTGGCCCCGGCCGGATGGTGGGCGCCTCGACCGGATCGCGCCGGCGCGCCACGACCTGGGCGGCACGCCGCTGTTCGCCCGGGTGATCGACCGGGAGACGCTGGCCGGCTCGCTCCCGGACGGCTGGCGCCTCGACCCGGCGGCGGCGGACGCCGCGGTGTTGGTCTGGCGGCGCGAGGACGGCAGCATCCTCCTGCCGTTCGATCCCGGCGAGGCGATCGAGATGCTGTGGTCCGAGGGCTACCTGGCCACGTCCGGCGGCCGTGGCCTGACCGCGGCAGCGAAGGCCCTCTACTACCGCGCGCGTCCGGCGATGCCACGGCGCCTGCAGATCGCCATGCGGCGCCGATATGCGCGGGTCCAGGACCGGCGCGCCTTTCCGCGCTGGCCGGTCGAACCGGCCCTGCACGATCTCCTCCGCATGCTGTACGGGCTGCTCACCGAAGTGGCGCGTCGGCCGGTGCCATGGATCGGTCCCTGGCCGCGCCCGTACCAGTGGGCCGTGGTGCTGACCCACGACGTGGAAACCACCATCGGGCAGGGGCAGATCGGGGTGCTGCGCGACATCGAGCGGGAGCTCGGGTATCGGTCCAGCTGGAACTTCCCCGCCCTGCGCTACCCGGTCGACGAGTCTGTGCTGGCCGCCCTGCGCGAGGAGGGCTGCGAGGTGGGCGTGCACGGGGCATATCACGACGGTCGGGACCTGGAGTCGCTGCGGATGCTGGACGAGCGCCTGCCCGCCATGCGCGCCGCGGCGCTCCGCTGGGGAGCGGAGGGATTCCGCGCGCCGGCCACCCAGCGCCGCTGGGAGTGGATGCCCCGCCTGGGCTTCAGCTACGACACGAGCTACCCGGACACCGATCCCTACGAGCCCCAGGCCGGCGGCAGCTGCACGTGGTGGCCGTATCGCAACGAGCAGCTGGTCGAGCTGCCGATCACCATGCCGCAGGACCATACGCTCGTCACGATCCTGCAGCGGGACGCCGAAGCGACCTGGCTGGACAAGGCTCGGGTGCTGCGCGAGCGCGCGGGGATGGCCCTCTTCCTCACCCATCCCGACTACCTGGGCACGGCCGAGGCGGCAGCACCCTACCGCCGCACCCTGCACGCCCTGGCCGAGGATGCCGCCGCCTGGCGGGCGCTGCCGCGCGAGGCCGCGGCGTGGTGGACACGGCGCGCGGACTCGACCATCGAGTCGGATGGCGACGGCTGGCGGGTGAGCGGGCCGGCGAGCGACGAGGCCGCCGTCCACCTGGATCCTCCGTGACGCGTCAGGCGACGTAGCGGTAGAGCAGCTCGCCCGCCGCGCGGCACACGAACGGAGGAGCGTGGCGGATGACCTGGCTCAGCAGGCGCCCGGCGGTCCCGTGGGCGGCGTCTGCGGTCGACGCCTGGCCCAGGACGGAGTAGATGAGCGGCTCCTCTGCCGCGCCCCAGGAGCGCTTGAAGGCCGCCAGGCTGTCGTGGCCAGCGTCGGTTCGTCCGAAGTCGAAGGCGAGGTAGCCCTCCTCGCAGGCCGAGCGAATGGCGTGCCAGAAGAGCAGGTGATTCGGCCGCAGCGACCAGGCCTCCTCATCCGAGGCGCCGAACTTGTAGATGACCGTCCCGCTGCCCGCCAGGAAGAGGGCCGCGGCCACGGGCCGCCCGGAAGCCTCCACCACGTCGACCCAGCCGCCGCCAGTGGCCAGGATCCGCTCCGCAATCAGCCGGAAGAAGCGCCGCGGCTGGATCGGCACTCCCTGGCGGCGTCGCGTCCGCAGGTGAAGGTCGTAGAACGTGGTCAGCAGGTCATCGGGCTCGACCGATCGCCTGACGGTGAGCCCCTCGCGCTCGGCCCTGCGGATGTTGCGCTGCACCTGCGACGGATGGAAGCCGGCATACACCTTCGCCGGATCCGGGTCCAGCGCCAGTACGTGGCGCAGCGCCGGCGCGCCGGCGGGCGTCGCCCCCGACAGCGGCGCCCGCAGCTCGACGCTCGCGACCCCCGCCTCGCGCGCGGCGACCAGCAGGCCGTCCGCCAGCTCGGACTCCTCGCCGAGGGACGCGGCCAGCGGCGGGCAATGGTCGGTGAATGGCAGCGAGACCCAACGTGGGCGGCGGGCGAGGTGGCGCACGGCCACCATCGGCGCGCCGGCGCGCACCTCGTCGTCCGCGCCGGTCAGCGCCGCACCGAATGCCTCGAAGCCGTAGCAGTCGGCCACGAGCTGTCCCCAGGCCGGCTGGTGGAACGGGGTTCGGCGAGGGTGCCGATCGACGAACGCCCGCCATCGCGGATCGTCGAGCGGCAAGTTGGTGATAGCAGGCATGGCGTGGTTGGTGGCGTCTCGAGGATGCGATCAGAGAACGAGCGCCGCGTGAGCGGCGCTCGTCATCGGTGCGGTTGGAAGCCGGGAGCTAGGCTCGCGTGGCACGCACCTTGTCAAAGCAGCTCGAGCAGTAGACCGGCCGGTCGTTCCGTGGCAGGAACGGGACCAGCGCCTGGCCTCCGCACTCCGCGCAAACCGCGGCGTGCATCTCGCGCTGACCGCCTCCCCCACCAGTGCCGATGCCAAGGGCCCGGTTCTGCTTCGCGACGGCGCGACAGCTCGGACACCGCTGGGGCTCGTTCATCAAGCCCTTCTCGGCGTAGAACTGCTGCTCGCCGGCGGAGAAGACGAAGTCCATCCCGCAGTCTCGACAGTGGATGGTCTTGTCGGCGTACACCCTACCCTATGCCTCCTGTGCGCACGCCCGGACCGGGCCCTGGACGGATTGCTTGTTCCCCTGCCTGGGCGGGCGTTCGCGCGTGCAACAGGTTGCCGGGGTCGAGCATTGGGCCGGGCGTATTCAGCGACGGACTATACACACGGTTTTCGCGGGTGCATAGACCCTGCGTGACACCGCGCCACGCTCAGTACGCCTGCACCTCCACCTCCTTCGTCATGGTGTAGAAGCGGGTGTTCGACTTGCGGAACTGGAGCGGCACCTCGCCGATCGGGCCGTTCCGGTGCTTGGCCACCTTGGCCTTGAGCAGCTCCACCTCCGACTCGGCGTTCTGCTCGCCCTCGCGGTACAGGAAGATCACGACGTCGGCATCTTGCTCGATGGAGTTGTGGACAACGATGCCATCGGCAATGAAGTTGTGGGTTCCAAGCACTGTCGCGTCGTAGACAGGCTCCACGCCATCGGCCTCGATCGACGTCACCCGATCCCAGAACAGATCGCTCGTCGCGAGACGTGCGAGGGACGGATCCTGCAGCGCGGTCGCGATGCGCATCAGCTTGGGGCGGCTGGGCGCATGTCGGTAGATTGCGGTGCCGTTGTAGGCCATGCCGACGGCCGCCTGGAACTGTCGGCTCGTCATCGGCGATTCGCGCAGGGCGTGCCGGACAGCGCGCCACACATCAATCGGCAGGGTGTCGGTATTCGTGTTCGCATGCACGTCGCGGAGCTGCGTTCGGGCGCGCTCGCAAGCCGCGGCGCGGGCACCATGGACGCCCACCACCTCCAGGAACCTGCGCTGGTCATCCACACCGGTGATGTCGACTGTGAACGCCGGCCGGTGCTCGCCCTTACGCGTCGTCCGCACCCGCGAACGCAGATCAAGCCGGAGCAGCAGCTGCTGCACGTCCCTTGCGAGGCGCTGGCTCGTCGTCGCGTAATAGATGCGGACGCTGCGATCGCGTGTGGTGACCGAACCATCCGTGGCCCACAGGTGCCGAAGGAAGAGGGCGATCTGGTGGTCGGGAAGCGCGAACACCCCGGCCGGGATGAACTTCTCGAACGACCGCCGTCCGTAGAGGCCCAGATCGCCCAACCATGCCGCGATCGGATTCCTGCGTCCGTGGGTCAAGCGATGCGGCGCGGGGAGGTAGACGTGCGTCCAGCTGCGCTGCGGGACCCGACGCGGACGGACGCCGAAATGGGCGGCAGCTTCCTCGACCGCCCGCAGGTTGTCCGGGTCCGCGCTCGTGTAGTGGATCGGCTGGCGCGGGGCCACGCAGCCATCGCCAATCAGGTGGGCGAGCAGGACGACCTTGGCGGTGGGCCATTCACGGACGGCGGACGACTGCGGCAGGCGTCGGGGCGTCGCGATCCGGTCGCCCACGTTCAGCTCACCGAGCGAGCGCCATCCATCCAGCGCCAGGAAGGGGTGGTTCGCGGTGGCCCGAACCACTCGTCCCGACGCCAGCTTCAGGCGGTAGACCTGCTTCGTACCACTGGGGAAGACGTGGCTCATGCTCCGGCGTACGAGCCTCATTCGTTCGTCGACTGACCAGACGGGGATGTTCCGCTCGCCCGACTCGAGCAAGGTTCCCAGTGACACCTCCGCCCCACTGTCCGCGCGCAGGACGCGAGTGTCCGCCGTCAGGCAGCCGCTCTCTCGCAGGTCCGAAAGCCGCGGCTCCTGCGTCCCGCGCTGCTCCACGCCGCGCGACAGCTGTGACAGCGCGATCACCGGCACCTTCAGCTCGCGGGCCAGTTGCTTCAGGCCGCGGCTGATCTCGCTCACCTCCTGGACCCGGTTCGCCTCCTTCTGGTTGAGCGAGCCCTGCATCAGCTGCAGGTAGTCGACGATCACCAGGTCCAGGCCGCGCTGCTCCGCCTCCAGCCGCCGGGCCTTGGTGCGCAGCTCCATCACGGTGAGCACCGGCGAGTCGTCGATCCACATCGGCGCCGCGTGCATGTCGTTCATGACCTGGGCGATCTTCGACCAGTCCGTCTCGTCGACGAACCCCGACTGCAGCGGTCGCGGGTTGATGCCCGACTCGGCCGACAGCAGGCGCAGCGCCAGCTGCTCCTTGCTCATCTCCAGGCTGAAGACGCCGACCTTCTTGGCCTCGCGGACCGCGGCATGCTGGGCGATGTTCAGCGCCAGGGACGTCTTTCCGACGCTGGGACGCGCGGCCACGATGATCAGGTCCGAGGGCTGGAATCCGCCGAGCAGCGTGTCCAGCTGGCTCAGGCCCGATGGAATGCCCAGGATCTGGCCGCGGTGCTCGTGCAGGTACTCGAGCCGGTCGTAGGCCTGGCCCAACAGGGTCGCCAGCGACTCGAAGCCACCCGCGGTGCGGTGCTGGCTGATCTCGAACAGGATCCCCTCCGCGCGGTCGATGGCGACCTCGGCGTCGTTCGCCTCCTCGTAGCCGACCGCCGCGATCCGCCCGGCCGCGGCGATCAGGTTGCGGAGCACCGCCTTGCGCTCGACGATGCGCCCGTACTGCTCGACGTGCACCGCGGTCGGCACCGCGTTCATCAGGCTGGCCAGGTAGGCCGGGCCGCCCACCGGCTCCAGCCGATCCCGCCGGGCCAGCTCATCGCCCAGCGTCACGAGGTCGATGGGCTCGCGCTGACCGTGCAGGCCGAGCATCGCCTCGTAGATGTCGGCGTGCTGCTGGCGATAGAAGTCGACCGGCCGCAGGAAGTCGGCGACCTTCAGGACGGCGTCGGGATCAATGAGGATCGAGCCGAGCACGCTCTGCTCGGCTTCGACGGCCTGGGGTGCCAGCTTGTCGATGCTCACGGCTCAATCGGTCCCGGACGCGGCGCGGTGGAGGGAGTGGTTGACCCGTCGCCAACCATAGGCGCCGCGGAACCGCGAGCACTGCAGTTGTCCGCCGACCGGAGCCGACTTAACAACAACCTCGAAAGGTCGTCGGGGATAACCGGCCCGAAGCTGTGGATTCCGCCGTCACCCGCGGGTTCCGCGCCATGGCCGCAGTCAACGCCCCGGGCGCGACAGGTTGCCTGTCGCGGCTAACGGCCCCAGCCGTCGGGAGGCTCGCCGCGGCCGTTGGACTGGTTCCAGGTGTCGCGCTGCTCCACCACCAGGCCGTCGCGGTCGAAGCGCAGGACCGATGTCCCCGCCAGCGTCGTCTCGACGCCGTTCTCGATCAGCGCCGCCCACCACTCGATCGCG
This sequence comes from Candidatus Limnocylindria bacterium, assembly GCA_036555005.1. Lineage (GTDB taxonomy): Bacteria > Chloroflexota > Limnocylindria > QHBO01 > QHBO01 > DASSCW01. The sequence continues at coordinate 44,770 of DATBME010000003.1, forward strand.
GCCCGATCGCCCTGCACCACCGGTGTGCCGACCCAGGCGCGCACGTCCTCCTCCTCGCCGAAGGCCTGGCTGACGTACCCGCGTACGCCGGCCCGTCCTCGGTGCGCGACGCGGAACGGATGAGTCGAGAACTGGGTGTCGGGGTGGTACAGCGCCACGATGGTCTCGGCGTCCTGCGCCTCCCACGACCGCTTCCAGGTGTCGGCCCAGCGACGGGCGGCCTCGCCAGTGTCCATGGCGGTGCTCACCCTGGCGTGCCGCTCAAGCTGAGCGAATACTCAGGCGTGAACCAGGACATCGTTCGAGGGCAAAGACGGCGGTTTGCGGGCGTCGTTGAGCGTGGATGAGCCACGCGAAGCGCAGACCTCCCATCTAATGCCGCGGCAGTTCACGCCTGAGAAGTTGCGCCCGCCGCCGGCAAGAGGGCGCCACTCCGCCGGTGCTCGCGGAACGCTAGGCCGGGACCACCGTGACGGTGACCTGCGTCTCCACGCCCGTCATCAGCCGCACCTCGACGCGATGGTCGCCGACGGTCTTGATCGGCTCGCGCAGGTGGATGGCATGCCGATCGACCTCGATCCCCTCCCTGGCGATCAGCTCGGCAATCTCACGGTTGGTGACCGACCCGAACAACCGGTTCTTCTCGCCTGCCTTGACGGCAACCTGCAGGTTCATGCCGCGCAGCCGTTCGGCGACCGCCTCCGCCTGCTCCTTCTCGGCGCGATCTCGTTCCTCGCGCTCGGTGCGATGCCGCTCCCAGTTCTTGAGCGCACCGGCGTCGGCTACCACGGCCGCCCCATTGGGCAGGAGGTAGTTGCGGGCGTAGCCGTCCTTGACCTCCTTGACGTCTCCCGAACGGCCGAGGCCCTTCACGTCGTGCTTGAGGATCACCTTCATCGGCGGTCGTGTTCCCTTCGTTTCGACATCAGTGCGGAATCGGATTGCCTGCGGCCGCGGGCGCAGCGTCCGCCTCCACCGGACTCGCGGCGGGGTGGCCAGTGACAGATGAGGCGGCGAGCAGCAGACGGGCCCGCCAGTCACGCAGCATCGACTTGAAGGCACGCGAGTCGCGCAGGTCGCCATAGCGCTCCAGCAGCTCGGGCAGGCGGTCGCGGATCTGGTCGAATCGGCCGCCCAGCAGCTCGCGCAGCCGCGCCAGGTCCTCGTCGAGCTGCGCGGTCCCGTTCCGTGCCCGCTCGATCTGCTCCTCGCGGACGGCATCGGGCGCGTTGGCAATGAACAGGTCCAGCACCAGCAGCAGCACGGTCAGATCATCGGCATGGCCGATGATCGGCACTGCATCCGGTACCAGGTCCAGCGGCATGATCACGTAGGCCAGACCAGCCGCCAGCAGACCCTTCAACGGAAGCGGCGTCCGCGGATCCCGCACCAGGCCCCAGACCACGCGGGCGTAGGTGGGCAGTCGCCAGACCAGGCGGGCCAGCTGGACGTAGCGCAGCCGGCCGGACATCTTCACGCGAGGGGCCTCCGGGCTGAGGGCGGGTGCGGCGGGATGATACCAGCGAGCGCCGGATCGGTTGACATTAGAACGCATGTTCGGCTAGGCTCATCGGGAGCCGACCAACGGAGAGCTGCCATGACCCGGCATGACGCAGAGCGCAAGCAGAAGATCCTGGAGCACATCGCGCGCACCGTCGCCGAGCGCGGCTACCCGCCGTCGGTTCGCGAGATCGCTGACGCGGTCGGCCTGGCATCCACCTCCGCCGTGCACCACCATCTGATCGCGCTCGAGCGGGAGGGCCTGCTGGAACGCGGTCCGAACTCGTCGCGGGCCGTGCGGCTGACGCCGCAGGGCGAGGCGGAGCTGGACCGCGCCCCGCGTCGCATTCCCATCGGGGTCGGCCGCGTCACGCCGTTCCGCATGCCGGTCGAGCGCGACGTGCTCGCCCTGCCGGTGCTCGGCGAGATCGCCGCCGGCCAGCCCATCGAGGCCTACGAGGATGGCGCGGAGTCCCTGGACGTGCCCCGCTCGCTGCAGGCACGCGACGACTCGTACGTCCTGCGCGTGCGCGGCAAGTCCATGATCGATGCCCTCATTGACGATGGCGACTACGTGGTCGTCCAGCCCGCGGCGAACGCCCGCGACGGCGACATCGTGGTCGCCCTGCTGGAGGACAACGGAGTCACCCTCAAGCGCTTCTTCCGTGAGCAGGACCGCATCCGGCTGCAACCGGCCAACGCCGAGATGGAGCCGATCTATGCCACCGAGGTCCAGATCCAGGGCACGGTCGTCGGCGTCATCCGCAAGCTCGGCTGAGCCACCCTCCCTGGCTCGGGCGGCCTAGGCTGAGGGACCGATGTCCCCGCAGCCGATCACCCTCCGCCAGCTGAACCGTGCCACGCTGGCCCGCCAGGGCCTGCTGGATGCGCTGCCCCACGGCAGCGTCGCTCACCAGGTGGAACGCGTGGGTGGTCTCCAGGCGCAGCATCCCGACTGGCCGCCGTTCGCGCTGCAGACGCGCCTCCGCGCGGCGGATGGCGCGGTCGACCTCGATCGGGCTCG
>DATBME010000026.1:0-16720 GCA_036555005.1 Candidatus Limnocylindria bacterium
GGCTACCGCGGCTACGACGGCCCGCGGCTGGGTCGCCGCTACGCGGTGGCGACCCTGTTCTGGGCCAGCCTGCGCGCCGCCTATGCGCTGAAGCGCAGCGGGCGTGCCAAGATCGTGCCCTGGGGCCTGGCCGCCCTGCTGCTCGCCCCCGCCGGCGTGTCGGTGGCGATCGCCGCGCTGGCGCCCGGCGCACCGAACCCGTACACCTACGACAACTTCCTGTGGGACACGCAGGTGCTGCTGGCCATCTTCGTGGCCGCCCAGGCGCCGGAGCTGGTGAGCTCCGATCAGCGCAACCGGGTGCTGTCGCTGTATTTCAGCCACGCGCTGGAACGGTCCGATTACGCCTTCGCCAAGCTGGGCGCCCTGGCGGCCGCCGTGTTCGGGCTGGCGTTGGCGCCGATGCTGGTGCTGTTCTTCGGCCGCGTGCTGCTGGCCACCGACGTGGCCGAGGCGTTCGGCAACGAGCTGGAGAACCTGCCCCAGGTCGTGCTGGCGCCGGTCCTGTACGCCGTGCCCCTGGCCGGCCTGTCGCTCGCGATCGCGGCCTATACGCCGCGGCGCGCCTACGCCACCGGCGGCATCATCGCCCTCTTCATCGTGACCGCCGCGGTCAGTGCCATCCTGGGCGAGGCCATCACCAGCGGCCCCATCGGCGACCTGGCCCAGCTGATCAACCCGTTCGTGCCGATCGATGGCACGCGCGACCTGCTGGTCGGCGGCCCGGCCCCCGACTCGCCGGTCAGCGATACCGGCTTCCCGCTGTACTGGTTCGCCATCGAGTGGGTGGCCATCACGCTGGTCACGGCCGGCGTGGTGGTGTGGCGCTACCGGCGGGTGACCGCGTGACAGCCGGCGCATCGGTCCCGAGCCCCGTCCCGGCGCCGTCTGCAGCATCGGGAGAGGCCGCGCCGGTGGTCGAGGTGGCCAACGCCTCACGCTGGTACGGCAACGTGGTGGCCGTCAACGACGTCAGCTTCCGGCTGGATGGCGGCATCACGGGACTGCTGGGGCCGAACGGGGCCGGCAAGTCGACCATCCTGCACATGATCGCCGGCTTCCTGGCGCCGTCGTCGGGCAGCGTGACCGTGGCCGGCAGTCCGACGCGCGGCCACGCGGAGCTGTACCGCCGCATCGGCCTCGTCCCGGAGAGCGAGGCGGTCTACCCGTTCCTGACCGGTCGCCAGTTCGTGACGGCCAACGCCCGCCTGCAGGGGATGGGCGGCGAGCAGGCCGTGGCGGCCGCCCAACGCGCGATCGAGCACGTGGAGATGGGCTCTGCCCAGGATCGTGCGATCGGCACCTACTCGAAGGGGATGCGGCAGCGGATCAAGGTCGCCTCGGCCCTGGTCCACGACCCGCCGGTGCTGCTGCTGGACGAGCCATTCAACGGCATGGACCCGCGCCAGCGGCTGCAGATGATGGACCTGCTGCGCCACATGGCCCGCCAGGGCCGCGTGATCCTCTTCTCGAGCCACATCCTGGAGGAGGTGGAGCGGGTCGCCGAGCGAGTGCTGGTCATCGTGGCCGGCCGCCTGGCGGCCTCCGGCGACTTCCGCGAGATCCGCCGGCTGATGACCGATCGGCCGCACACCTTCACCGTCCGCTCCTCGGACGACCGCGCCCTGGCGGCGGCGCTCATGAACGAGCCATCGACCGCCGGGGTGTCGCTGGACGACGGGCTGATCACCGTCCGCACCGACGACTTCGGCGCCTTCAGCCGGGCGGTGGCCGGCGTGGCGCGGCGCTCCGACATCCGGCTGCACGAGCTGCTGCCGACCGACGAGTCGCTGGAATCGGTCTTCAGCTACCTGGTGCGGCAGTGAGGGCCGGCGCATGAACGGCGTGATCGCCGGCATCACCATGCGACAGCTGCTCAGCCGGCGGCGAACCATCCTGCTGTTGCTGCTGGGGGCGGTGATGCTGCTCGTGGCGCTGGCCCTGCGGGTCGGTGCCGAGGATGCCAACCTGGCGCGCTACACATCGGTCCTGCTGGAGACGTTCGGCATCGCGACCCTGATGCCGCTGGTGGCCCTGCTGTTCGGCACCGCCACCCTCGGCGCGGAGCTGGACGAGGGGACCGCCATCTACCTGCTGGCCAAGCCGATCCCGCGCTGGGTGACGCTCATCACCAAGCTGGTGATCGCCTGCGCCTGCTCCATCCTGCTGACCTGCGTGCCGATCTTCCTGGCCGGCCTGATCGCCGGCGGCGACCAATCCGGGCTGGTGCCGGCCTTCACGGTGGCGGCCGCCATCGGCTCCATCGTCTATTGCGCCATCTTCGTGGCGCTGAGCCTGATCACGGGCCGCGCCCTGGTCTTCGGCCTGGGCTACGTCCTGATCTGGGAGGGGGTGCTGGCGGGGCTGTTCGCCGGGACCCAGACGTTCAGCGTGCGGCAGCAGACGCTCGCCATCGCCGACGCCCTGACCGATGCGCCGGCCGCCATCTTCAGCGCTCCCCTGGAGCTGGGCACGGCACTGGTGGTGGGCGGGCTGGTGCTGCTGCTCACCGTGGCGATCGCCATCCGCCGGCTGACCAGGATCGAGATCGCCGGCAGCGAGGCGACCTGAACACGGTGCCTGAGCCGATGCCGGGCTTGGAGCCGATGCCGCCGTGGTCGTACCCCATGGCGGGCCGGCTCGAGGATCCAATACTCGACAGCCAGGCGCTCACCGGCAATCCGCTGGGCGACCCGCACCGCCGCCCAATGATCGTCCAGCTGCCGCCGGCCTATGACGCGGAGCCATCGCGGCGCTTCCCTGTCGTCTACGTCCTGCAGGGGCTAACGGGCGCGGTCGACATGTGGCGCAACCGCCGGTCGTGGCAGCGCAACCCGCTGGAGGAGATGGACGCGGCGTTCGTGGCCGGGGCGCCGCCGGTCGTGGTGGTCTACGTGGACGCCTGGACGCGGCTGGGCGGCTCGCAGTTCGTGGACTCGCCGGGGACCGGGCGTTACGCCACCTACCTCGCCGAGGAGGTGGTGCCATTCGTGGATGGCGCGTACCGCACGATGGCTGCCGCGGAGCACCGTGGCCTGGCCGGTCACTCCAGCGGCGGCTACGGCGCCATGGTCAATGCCATGCGGCGGCCGGACCTGTTCGGCGGCTTCGCCTCCCATGCCGGCGACGGCCTGTTCGAGCTCTGCTTCCTGTCGGAGGTCGGCCCGGCGGTGAAGGCGCTGCGCGACCAGTACGGCGGCTCGCTCGACGCATTCTGGCAGGACTTCTTCTCGCGCCCCGGGCGCCCGCGCTCAGGCGACCCGGCGCTCGCCAACCTGGGCTGCATGGCCGCCTGCTTCTCGGCCGATGCCGACGGGACGGTGCGACTGCCCTTCGACTCCGACACCGGCCGCCTCATCCCGGAGGTGTGGGACCGATGGCTCGCCGCCGACCCGGTCCGCATGGCACCTGAGCACGCGGAGGCGCTGCGTTCGATGCGTGCCATCTGGCTGGACGCCGGCCGCGGCGACGAGCATTCGCTGGACCTGGCGACCACGGCGTTCCACCGGGAAGTTCTGGCCGCCGGCGTCCCGGAGGATCGGGTCCATTACGAACTGTTCGAGGGCGGCCACGGCAACGCCGCCTGGCGCTACCCCTTGGCTCTCGCCTGGCTGGCGGAGCGGCTCGCGTAGGACTGCGTTAGGCGACCGCCGTCAGGGCGTCGGGGCGTCCCAGCAGGAAGCCCTGGCCGAATTTGACGCCGAGGCCGGTGAGCGCGCGGCGCTCCTCCTCCGTCTCGATGCCCTCGGCGATCAGCTCACAGCCGGACTCGGTCGCGAAGTGGACCATGCCGGCCACCAGCGCCTCGCGAGCCGGGTCGCGGTGGACGTTCCGCACCAGCTGCATGTCCAGCTTCACGATCTGCGGCCGCAGCTCGGCGATGTGGCGCAGGGAGGCGAATCCCGCGCCGGCGTCGTCGACCGCGATCCGCGCATAGGGGAGGTGCCGGCGCAGCAGGCGGCGGGCGGCGCCGTAGTCGTCGATGGCCATGCGTTCGGTGATCTCCACCACCAGCGGTCGTTGCGGGGTGACCGCCAGCGCGGTCAGCTGCCGCAGCTCGGGAAGCACCGCCGGGGAGAGGTTGACGCTCAGCCACGGGCCGTCCGGCAGGCGGCTGGAGGCCGCCATGGCCGATGCCACCGCCGCCCGCTCCAGGTCAACCGCCAGCCCGGCACCCTCCGCCTCGGCGAAGCGCTGCACCGGGGAGCTGCCATCGGTGAAGCGGGTCAGCGCCTCGTAGCCCACCACCTCGCGATTGTCCAGCCGCACCACCGGCTGGAACACGGTGCGCAGGCCGCCGGAGGCGATCATCTCGCGCAGGGCGCTGATCTGCAGGTCGCCACTGGCCAGCCGCAGCTGCGGGCCCAGCACGGCGTTGGCGACCGTGGCGAACTCGAGCAGGGCCGGCAGTCGTCGCCCCATCTCCGGGCCCGACATCTCGGTGGTGGTTCCTGCCGCGATGAGGCCGTATGCCACGCTGCCGAAGGTGAGCGGCACGTACACGCCCACCCGCAGGCCCACCTCCAGCCAGGCGCGCTGGTAGTCGTCGACCTCCGCAGCGGGCCGCCACTCGTCGATCCATGGCCCGCGCGCGGCGCTGGCCAGCATGTAGGCGGCTCGGGCGCTGGGCAGCGGCCTCCCCGGCGCGATCGGCGCGCCCGGCGGCGCGTGGATGGCCAGCGGGACGACGCTCTCCCCGTGGAAGGTGTAGAGCACCGCGATGTCCACGTGCCGCAGCCGCAGCATCTCGCGCGTCAGGCCGCGGGCCGTGGCCACCGGATCGACGCCGCCGTGGAACCCACTCAGCGCGGTCGCGACCTCGGCGCGCTCGGCGACCTCGGCGGCCAGCTCGGCCTCGATCTCCCGTTCGCGCGTGACGTCGAACATCACGCCGTGGACCAGCAGCCGCCCGTCATCGTCACGGGTCGGGGTCGCCTCGTCCCGGAACCAGACCACCCGGCCATCGCGTGACAGCAGGCGGTACTCGGACGTGAAGCGCTGCCCACTCTGCTCGCCGTTCGCCAGCTCGGCGATGGCGCGGTCGCGGTCCTCCGGATGCAGCGCTTCCGCCCAGCGGTCCGGGTCCTCCAGCCACTCGCCGGCGGAGTAGCCGAGGATCGACTCGATCTGCGGGCTGATATATCGGCCCTGCGCTCCCGGCTCGTCGATGTAGACGATGCCCGGCAGCCGCTCGACCAGCAGCCGATAGCGCTCGTCGCTCTCGCGGAGCGCAGCCATGAGCCCCCTGGCGTCCATCCCGGCAATGGCGTTGCGCACGGAGGTGATCCGGCGCCGCCCGTGCTTTGGGGCCTGATGCATCGGGCGGACCGTAGCGAAGCCATGCGCATCGCACCCATCACCCGAAAGTACCGGCGCGCCACGCGGGCGCTGGAAGGCCTAGGATCGAAGGCCATGGATACGAGCCCGGATTCGGGGCGCCTGCCGCTGGGCGTCTGCCTGCGGACCATCGACGCGCGGCCCGAATGGTGGCTGCACAGCGCTCGGCGCCTGGACGAGGCCGGCTACGCGGGCCTGTGGGCCTGGGACCACTTCACCGGGCGGGACGACCTGACCGTCCCGGTCGTCGAGAGCTGGACGATCCTGTCCATGGCCGCCGGGGCGACGCGGCAGGTCAGCATCGGCTCGTTCGTCATCAACGTCATGAACCGCCATCCGGCGCTGTTGGCCCGCATGGCGTCGACCCTGCAGATCGGCAGCGGCGGCCGGCTCGTGCTGGGCATCGGCATCGGCGGCGGTCCGAACGAGCACCTCGCCTACGGCATGGACTATCCCGATGCGCCCGAGCGCGTGGCGCGCCTGGAGGAAGCGGTGGCGGTCATTCGAGCGCTGTGGCAGGGCGGGCCGATCAGTCGCGCGTCGCCCTATTACCCGCTGCGCGAGGCGTATGCCCATCCGGCACCGATGCCTCCGCCCCCGATCGTCATCGGTGGCGAGACCAGGGCCGGCGCCCGACTGGCGGGCCGCATCGGCGACGGGTGGACGGCCTTCGACGACACCTTCGAGGCCCATCTGCCGGCATACCTCGAGGCGCTGGAGGAGAGCGGTCGACGGCGCGCGGACCAGCGGCTGATCGTCGGCTTCCAGGGCGACTGGCTGAGCGATGAGCCGATCACCGGCAGCCCCTGGGTCACCGCGCCACGCGAGGCGTGGGCGCGCTGGCACGAGGCCGGTGCCGATGGCGCGATCGTGCTCGCCCGCTCCACGGCCGATGTCGACGCCCTGGTCGACGCCGTCGACCGCTGGTGACGCGCTAGCGCGCGGCGTTCCTCAACGACTCGGTGAGCTCCGGGTCGTTCGGGTCGTGCAGGGCGCACTGCACGCTGTGGTCGCCATCGTTCCAGCCGCCCTCGGTGGGCGTGAGGTGCAGCGCAAACAGAGCGGAACTTTGGTAGTCGATTCCGACGTAGGCGTCGAAGGCGGGCAGGCAATTCGCTTCCAGCCAGACGTTGATGTCCGCCTGTGACGGATATTCACCGTCCGGCAGGTCGCCGACGTAGTACATCTCGTACTGGTGCGGCTCGGTGCACTCTCGCTGGGTGACGTCGCCGATCGTCTCCACGTCCGGCTCGGCCACATCGAAGCAGTCGCCGACGCCCATGTCCGTGATCGATCGTGAGCCGCCGAGGTAGTCGACCGCGGCGATCCCACCGACGATGACCAGCAGGCCGACCCACCAGAAGCGCAGCACGAGCTGGAGCCATCCTGGGCGCTGCGATTCGGGCGACGGAGCGGACGCCCATGGCGGCGCCGGTGCGGCCGGCGCCGTCGGCGTGCCCGATGGTGCGGCCTCGGCGCCCGGCTCGGCAGGCGGCACGCCAGGGGTGGCGGCTGCCGTCGTGGGGTCTGCGCCGCGCTCCAGGCCGCACGTGGGGCAGCGGTCCGCCTCGGCCTCGTTGGATTCGAAGCAGCGCGGGCAGACCCAGCGCCCCTGCATCGGTTCCGTCCACATGGTGGGCACCCTCCGCCGATCGGTGCGATTGGGCCCGCACCTCGGAACGCAACCATAGCCGCCCGATCAGCGGCCGAAGAGCGGAATCCGCGCTCCGTTCACGTTGGCGGCGGCATCGCCGCAGAGCATGACCATGGCCGCGGCGATCTCCTCCGGCGTCGTCCACTGGGCGTTCTTGGTGGTCGGTTCGCGATCGCGCTCGTGGTCCTTGTCGATGGTCTTGACGATCAGCAGGTTGGCGGTCACGCCGCTGCCCGCCAGGTCGCGCGCCAGGCTGCGCAGCATGACCTCCTGGGCGGCCTTGGCCATCAGGTATCCACCACCCCGCGGGCCGGGCTCGCTGGCCAGTGGCTGGGAGATGGCGACGACCCGACCCCAGCCGTGCTCGACCATGCCGGGCACCGTGGCCTGGACCATGTGCAGGGTGCTGAAGACGTGCTGGTCGAACGAGGTGGCCACGTCCGCCGGGTCGAGCTCCACCGCCGGTGTGCCGCCCAGCCAGCCGCCCACCACGTGCACCAGGATGTCGACCGGACCCAGCGCCTCGCTGATCTCGGCGACCACCCGGCGCACGTCGTCGGCCCTGGTCACGTCCCCGGCGGCGGGATGCCAGCGGCCGTCCGGCAGCTCCATGTCGGCGGCCATCGTGCGGAGCTTATCGGCATCGGTTCCGATCAGGCCGATCCGGCAACCTTCGGCGGTGAAGGCGGCCACCGCCGCCCGGCCAGCGGCACCGGTAGCTCCGGGAACGGCAACGACCCGATCGGCCAGTGCCATGGCTCAGCGCACCTTGCCCGCGCGCAGCGCGTCGACCGACCTGGCGATCCGGCGCTGGCGCGTCTCGTCGGTCTTGGCGCCATCGACCTGCAGCACGTGCCACGACTTGTTGGAATAGGAGAGCCCCTCGAAGGTGGCCTGCGCCGCCGGCTCGGCCGCCAGGGCCGAGGCGAAGTCGGGGGGCACCGTCACTTCGCGCGGGGCGCTGTCCAGCTCCAGCTCGACGTCAACCTCGTCGCCGCCCTCAACCCCGGCCGCGGCTCGGTTCTCGGCGCTGACGCCCAGCATGTAGCGCCCGCCCAGCACCGCCACGCTGCTGCGGTAGGTGTGCCCGTTGATGGTGACAGTGACGCGGGGCCGCTTCCCGGCGCCCAGCGCCTCCACCACGTCGGGAGGCACATTGATGCCGGTGGCGGTCTTCCCTTCGGTCTCCAGGGTGGCGCGAAATCGCATGGGCTCTCCGAGGCCGATGTGGTGGGCTCGCCGCAGTTGCGCGGTGCCACCAGTATCGGCCAGAAGGCACCAATTCGCAGAGTTTGAGTACATCAGCGCCGATGAGCGGGATCACGCGCGTCGGCGCGCCGCGCTACTCCAAGGGTGAGTGAGCCGTGGCATACCGAACGCAATCGGCGCTCTCGTACTCCAACCGTGCGTACCCCGTGCCAGTGCCCGAGCCGGAGCCGGACTCGAGCTTGTCAGCCCTCGATCACGCGCCGCAGGGCGTCCTCAAAGCGGCCGATGTCGCCGTAGGTGTGGATGGAGCCCGCCTGCTCATCGGTCATCGGGCCAACCGCCACCTTCGACATGCGCAGGATGGTCTCGTCGCCGTCGGCCTCGAGCTCGTAGGCGGTATCCAGGAGGGAGCCGGCGAAGACGCGCCCGCGGGTGCTATAGCGGAACGGCGGGTCGTAGACCGTGACGTGGCCGTACAGGTGCCCGGCGCCGTCGCCCCAGTCCTCGTAGTGCGCGCCGCCCACCCGTGGCTCGACCACCACCGCCTTGACCCGATCCTCGCCGTAGGTGGTCGGGAACCACTCCAGCGTCTCCTGGGTCAGGGCGCGGAAGACCCGCTCGGGGGTGGCGCGAAAGCGCAGCTCGGTCTCGATCCGGACGGTGCGGATCTCATCGGTGATGACGGTCATGGATGGTCCTCCTTCGACGTGGCGCTCCAGCGCCAGCAGCTCCGCCCCGGCTCGGTCGGCCAGCGGCACGACCCAGCGCTCGTACCAGCGCCGCAGGGGTGCGGGATTGAGGTGGTTGAACCGATGCCTCCCGCGCCGTCGCACCACCACCAGTCCGGCATCGGCCAGGACGCCCAGGTGCTGCATGACGGCGAAGCGGCTCAGGTCGGGCAGCGCGTCGGCCAGGTCGCCGGTGGTGCGCGGTCCCTCGGCCAGGAGGTCGAGCAGCTGCCGCCGCAGCGGGCTGGCCAGCACCCGCCACACGTCGGTCGCCCGCTCCGCCGCCGCATTCCCAGCCGCTGACATGTGATAACTCTATCACATGTCAGGACCCAGCTCCATCGACTGACCGGTACTTCCGGGTCGCCGTTCGTACCATCGCGCATGCGGGACTTATGGGTATCGTCCGCACTGAACCAGCCGAGGCCAAGTTGCCCTGCCCCGGCGGTCCAACATGGAGAACCCCACCAGGATGAGCCCCGCTGCTGCCCCTCGGACCGTCCGACGTTTTCGCCCGCTCGCGGCCCTGCTGGCCGTGTCGGTATCCGGCCTGATCTCGCCACCCGCCGCCGCACTTGCCGCCCCACCGCCGACCATCACCGTCAACGACGTCACCGTCACCGAGGGGAATGCCGGCACGCTGACCATGACCTTCACGGTCAGCCAGAACCGCAAGGGCAAGTCGTCGGTCCAATACTCGACGGCCCCTGGCACGGCCATGAGCCCGAGCGACTTCGCGGCGCGCACCGGGACGCTGCGGTTCCGCGGGAACCACCGCAATCAACAGGTGGCGATCACCATCGCCGGCGACACTCTTGACGAGCCGAACGAGCAGCTCTACCTCCGCCTGAGCAATGCCGTTGGCGCCACGATCGCGGATGCCGAAGGCACCGGGACGATCACCGACAATGACGCGCCGCCCGCCGTCTCGTCGGTCGCCACTCTGAGCGTGCCGGAGGGCAACAACGGAGACAACACGGTCGCCTCGATCGACGTCACCCTGTCGGCGCCGAGTGCGAAGGACGTCTCCGTCGACGTCACCACGCAGGACGGCTCCGCCACCGCGGGGAGTGACTACAGCGCGGCCTCCGGGACGGTCGACTTCGCCCCTGGCCAGACGACCGGCTCCTTCGTGGTCCAGGTCGCCGGCGACAATGCGAACGAAGGCGATGAGACCTTCGATGTCGATCTCACCAACCCCGAGAACGCCACGCTCGGCACGCATCCGACCGTGGTCACCATCCAGGACAACGACTCCATTCCGCCGGGCTCCGCAATCCTGAATGTGACAGGCGCGACGGTCCGCGAAGGCAACGCCGGAACGAAGACCCTCACCTTCACCGTCACCCGGTCGGACGAAACGACCACGGCGGTGAACGTCGACTACCAGACCGGGAACGGCACGGCAGCAGCCGCAGCGGACTTCGCGGGCGTGACCGGGAACCTCTCCTTCGCCGCCAACGAGACCACCGCCACCGTCGAGGTCCAGGTCAACGGCGATCGCCAGCTGGAGCGCCGTTTCGAGCGGTTCTTCCTCAGCCTGATCGACGCCTCAGCCGGGGCTGCCGTCCAGGATGGGCAGGCCATGGGCCGCATCCGCGATGACGACAGCTGGACGCGGTTCACCCCGCGCAAGGTCAGCGGCTACATCCGTGCCAGCGGGCGAGTATCACCGTCGCACCCGGGCAAGCTCGTGGTCGTCACGCTGACCCGCAAGCTCAACGGTGACTGGGTGCGCCTGGGGGTCCGGCGTCCGGCGCTCGCGGGCCGGGCCGACCTGGATCGCGACGGGATCAGCGACAGCCGATTCTCGGCCCAGTTCCCGCGGCCGCGTGCCGGCCAGTGCCGGATCGTGGTCACCTTCGGCGGCGACGCCGATCACGGGCCGAGCCGCGCAACCAGGCTCTTCGCCTGCTGACAGACTAAGGAGGCGTCAGGCTGCCACGATCGCAGCCGCCTCCCCGCTCAGCGCCCGCAGGTCCTCGCGCATACCGGCGACGAAGACCTGCAGATCCGGAACGGCGTCGCGGTCGGCCACGATGCCGATCCGCCACTCGCCGGCGTACGAGACGGCGGCGATCCCGAGCGGGACGTTCCCGATCAGCGCGATGAGCGGCACGACCTCGAGCACGCGAGCGCCGGCGAAGAACAGCGGTCGGGCGGGGCCGGGGATGCTCGTGCTGGCCACGTTCACCCGCTGCCGGATGACGGCCTTAAGCAGCAGGCCGCGCACCAGCCGCCCGCCAAACAGGCTCCCCAGCGAGGTCCGCACCCTCCCCTTGCGCCTGGTCGTCTCGGCGGTGATGCGCCGGAGCCGCCGCCGCGGATCCGCCTCCCCCACCGGCAGCGGCACGACCATCTGGGCGATCTGCGTGCCGCTCTCGGTGGCGTGCAGCCGGTGTCTGAGCGTAACCGGCACGAAGATCCGCATGGCGAGGCCGTCCACCGACTCGCCGCGGGACTGAAGGAGCGCGCGCAGGCCGCCGGCCGTGATGGCCAGCAGGACGTCGTTGACGCTGGCGCCCTCCGCGCGACCGATACGGCGGACCTGGAGATACGGGGCTCGCACCACGGCCGTCAGCCGCGCCGGGCCAATCACGCGGTCGAGGCTCGTGCGTGGCCCAGGCCGGTCAGCCAGCAGCTCGCGGACCGCGGGCCAGGCGAGATGCAGCCGCTCCGCGGTTCGCCGCAGCTGCAGCAGGCCGGCGATAGTGCGCGCGATACCGCCGAACTGACGCGCTGCGTTGTCGAGCAGCAGGGCGCATGTCGATGGCATCGGCTCCGGGGTCCGGATGACCCACGGCCCATTGGCAGCAGCGGGAGACCGATCGAAGAAGGCCTTGAGGATCTCCATTGCCGCCAGGCCGTCGGCGACGGCGTGGTGGATCTTCACGAACAGTCCCACCCGGCGGTGCGGCAGCCCGGTCAGGAACCACATCTCCCACCGTGGCCGGCCCGGGTCCAGCGGGCGCGAGCGAAGGCGCTCGACGGCGACCAGCAGCGAGCGCTCGTCCGCCCCCGCCTCCAGCGACAGCTCTCGCACGTGCTGCCGAAGGTCGATCGTGGGGACGTCCACCCACAGCGGCGGTCCCAACCAGCGGCGGGGCGTGCGGATCACCTGCCGGAACCGATGCACCCGGTGCAGGCGGCTCTCGACCAGGGCCCGTATCCGATCGAGCTGGAGCCTGCCGGTCGCGTCCACCAGCCGCGTTCCGTCGATCACCGCCAGGACGCCGATGTCCTGCGGCCAGGCGGCGCTGGCCGCCAGCATCACCTGATCTTCGGCGGTGAGCCGGTCAATCACCGCAAGGCCCGGCGCATCCACGCCTCAGGCGGCCTGCGCGGCCCGTCGCGCCGCGTCGCCATGCCGCGGGCGATCACGGCGGTCCACCCCGCGGCCCCGACCAGCATCAGCGGCAGGATGACCCTTCGCCGCCGATCAGCCGGTGAGCGCACTGCTCCGCGATGCAGCGACATCGGGAACAGGTCCATCGAGACGGCTCGGCTCCCATCCGCCGCCTCGCGGCCGAAGACGATCCGCGCGGTGGACAGCCCGAACTCGGCAAGGTCGATGCGGAAGACGGTCGGATCGACCTCGTCGTCGGGGTGGAGCTCAAAGCCGCGCAGCAGGGCGGGAATGGGGCTCAGCACGCGGAGCAAGAGCCGGTCGCCGCGGACGAACACCTGCGCGCCCGCGCCCAGCATCAGCCGCGCGCGGACATCGGTGATGGCGCCACGCGGTCTATACCAGCCGCAAAGGTGCGCCCACGCTTCCGGGCGCTGCGGCAGGTCGTCGCGGATGGCGTCGTCGGGGACACCGAGCAGGCGGTTCAGGAAACGCCCCATCTCGGCCGGCAGCCAGAGCATCGCCTGGCGCGCCCCGTTGGTCCAGGCGATGACGCCCACGCCGTCGTCGGGCGCCAGGAACATCTGCGCGTTCAGGCCCGGCAGGATCCCGCCGTGACCGACCACCAGGTGCCCGCCTGTGGGATTGCGGTCGAAGCCGAGGCCCATCCCCGGCACGCGCGGGTCCTGGCGCCAGTGCGCCTCGAACATCGAGGCCACCGTCGCCGGCTTCAGGATGGAGCCGTGCTCGTTCGCGCCGCCGCCCAGCAGGGCCGCCAGGTATCGGCCCATGTCGCGGGTGGTCGAGTAGATGGACGAGGCTCCGGCGGTCACCCACTCGCGCTCCACGACCGGCACCGGACCACCGGACTCGAACGTGTACCAGGTGGCCATGCGCGACGCCAGTCGATCGGTCCGGATCAGGTCCGTATCCGCCATCCCGAGCGGAGCGAAGACATGCTCGCGCAGGTACCGGTCGAATGGCTCGCCGCTGACGTCCTCGACGATCTGCTGCAGGGCTGCGAAGGCGTGGTTGGTATAGGCGAACGTCTGGCCCGGCTCGGACACGAGCCGGATGCCCTCGCCGTAGAACTCGGCCAGTGACGGGATGCGGGAGCCCAGCGCGACGCTGTCCCCCCAGTCCGGTCGGAGCAGGTCGGAAGCGCGCAGCACCTCGGGGATGCCGGCGGTGTGGGTCAACAGGTGGCGGATGGAGGCGGGCCGATGACTCGGCTCGGCGGGGATCAGCCGGAACGCCCGCAGGGCATCGTTGGCCGGCCCATCGAGGTCGAGCAGGCCGCGCTCCCACAGTTGCATGACCGCGATGGCGGTGAAGGTCTTGCTGATCGAGGCGATGCGGAAGACCGTGTCCTCGGTGATGGGCGCGTGGGTGGCGATGTCGGCCGCGCCGTGAGCGTGGAAGAAGGCGAGCCGACCATCGCGAACCGCGCCGACCGCCAGCCCCACCGCCGGTCGCCGGTTCAGGATGCGCGCGACGTGAGCGTGCAGCTCCCCTTCATCCCACGACGGGACCTTCCGCCCCGTATCTGCGGGAGGTATTGGCACCAGCGCGCGACGCTTCCGCGCGCGATCGATCACCTGCTCTGGCATGTCGGCACCTCGGCGCTCGAAGGGCGGGACCCTCCACCGTCCGAACGCTAGGCCGCCGTTTGCAAGCCGCCGAGTGCCGTTCGACCCGACTTCGCCGGGCATTGGTCACAACCCGGCGTGCCGTCATGCGCTCTCGCCGGCACCTCCCGATGGCCGAGCCGCACGCCGCAGGGGCGGAGGGACGAGGAACCTGGGCTTGCGGAGGATGGCGGTCGAGATCGCGACGGGGACCGCCAGCGCGAAGATGGCGAAGCCCGCCAGGACGACGACGGCCAGCCCCGTCAGCGCCGCATCCGACGCGAGCGAGGCCCCGACGTAGCCGGCGATGGCAGCCGCGGTCAGGCTGGCGATCCCGATCGCGAAGGTCGGCAGTGCCGCAGCGAACTGCACCAGCGCCCGCTCGGACAGCCACGGCAGGACGACCGCCACGCGATCCAGGTACCGCTTCGCCGATTCTGCGCGCCACAGCAGCAGACAGCCCCTGCCGCTGAGCACGAGCAGCACCAGCAGGAAGGCAATCGCGAGGGCATCCAGGGGCTCGAAGGCCACGTCACCGCTCCGTTCGTCATCGGGTGTCCCCGAGACGTGGATGCTACCGGCAGCGGGCCACGCTCAGTGTCGAAGGGATTCCTATACTCGGATCAGCCGAAGTTGGAGGCCTGCATGCCGCCACGCATGGCCTATTCGCCCGCCACCCGCCTGTTCCGTCGACTCGGCGCCGAGGAGGAGCAGGAGCCGCCACGCCGCCGATCACCCGTCATCGCTGAGCGCACGATCACCCGCCGTGACTTCCTCCGCGGAGCGGGCGGGGTGGCGGCCGGCCTGGCGGCGGCGCCGGTGCTCGGTCCCTTGGCCGTGCGCTCGGCACGAGCGCGCGATGCGCGAGTGATCGTCATCGGTGCGGGCGTGGCCGGCCTTCGCTGTGCCCACCGGCTGCGGCATTCAGGGATCACCGCCCAGGTCTACGAGGCGGCCGACCGAATTGGTGGGCGAACGTTTTCGGTGACCAACTTCTTCAGTGATGGCCAAGTGGCGGAGCATGGCGGCGAATTCATATCCACGGAGCACAGCGCGACCCGCAACCTGGCGCGGAGCCTGGGGCTGCGGTTGGAGGTCATCAACGGCGGGGAACTGCCCGGCGGCGAGGAGGTCTACCGGATCGACGATGAGTTCTACACGTACGCCGAAGCCAGCGCCGACTGGCTGGTCGCGCGGAGGGCCTTCCGGGACGAACTGCACGCCGCACCATGGCCGCAGAACTTCGACTCGTTCACGCCGCGGGGGCGCGAGCTGGACCACATCTCCGTTCCCGATTGGTTCGATCCTGCGCATCGGCTCAGCAACCCCATCCTCGCCGAGTTCGGGCCTCGCTCGCGGTTCGCGAGGCTGATGCAGACGAACGTGATCAGCGAGTACGGCGGGAGCCCAGGAGCGCAACCCGCCCTGAACCTCCTCTACCTGCTGGCGTGGAATCCGCGGCACTCGCTCTCACCCCTGTCCGGGACCGATGAGAAGTACCACGTCCGCGGCGGCAACGAGCAGCTGGCGCGGCGGATGGCCGCCGACCTGCCGTCGGGCAGCGTGCACACCAATCGTCCATTGACGGCCATCACCGGCGAAGCCGGCGGCCCGTACACGTGCCACTTCGCGAGTGGGTCACGGGCGGTCGCCGACCACCTGGTCCTGGCACTGCCATTTCGCATGCTGCGCGAGGTCGAGATCGATCGGCGCATCTGGCAGGCATTCCGGCCGCAGAAGCGATTCGCCATCAGCTCCATGCCAATCGGCACCAACGCGAAGCTCCAGGTCCAGGCCAACACCAGACCGTGGTCCCAGGTGATCACCGCCAAGGGGCAGCAGATCCAGGCGAATGGTGTGGCGTACTCCGATCCCGGCGGCTTCCAGGTCGTGTGGGACGGCTCGGTCGCATCACCCAGCCGCCGGGGAGTGCTGGTCGACTACCTCGGCGGCAGGAAGGGCCGGCAGCTGCAGGGCCCGGGCGCCTTTGGGGTCGCCCATGGCGCGGACGTGACCGCATTCCTGGCGGCCATCGAGCCGGTCTTCCCGGGCACCACGGCGGCATACAACGGACGCGCGCTGAAGTCATCGTGGGTGGACGACCCTTGGCACCGTGGCGCCTATTCGCACTGGGGCATCGGGCACTACACCGGCTTCTCCGGAGCGGAGGGCCTGCAGGAAGGGGCGATCCACTTCTGCGGCGAGCACACATCGGTCGACTACCAGGGCTTCATCGAGGGAGCGGTGCGCTCGGGTGAGCGCGTCGCTCGGGAGATCCACCACCAGACGTAGAGGTGTCGCGGCTGCGCTCTTTACGCGGCACGCCGTTCAGCCGGGCAGGGCGTCGCCCGTGGCCTCGGTCGGGGGTAGCCGATCGCGGCCCCTGACGCCCTCGATCAGGCGGTAGGCCGCCGGCACCACGATCAGCGTCAGGAAGGTTGAGCTCAAGAGCCCGCCGATCACGACGGTGCCGAGCTCGGCGGCGATGATCGATCCCTCGTTGAAACCCGCCGCCAGCGGCACCAGCGCCAGGATGGTCGCGATCGCCGTCATCAGGATCGGCCGCACGCGGGTGTGGCCACCACGGATCAACGCCTCCTTCAGCGGCACGCCTTGGGCGCGCAGGCGTTCGACCAGGTCGAGCAGCACGATCGCGTTGGTGACCACGATGCCGATCAGCATCAGGAAGCCGATGAGCGCGCTGATCCCGATCGGTCGGTCCGTGATCAGCAGCGCCGGGAAGGCGCCGATGGTCGCCAGCGGCAGGCTGAACAGCACGATGAACGGCGTGATCAGGGAGCCGAAGGCCAGCACGAGG
>DATBME010000027.1:0-20198 GCA_036555005.1 Candidatus Limnocylindria bacterium
GGCCTGACGCACGTGGTCGCCATCTCCGGCTGGAACATCGCCATCGTAGCGGCCCTGGCGGTGGCGGCGGCGCGGCCCCTCACCCGCCTCCCGTCCGGCCGCCTGTTAGCGGCCCTGGCCGCGATGGGGGCCGTCACCGGCTACGTGCTGCTGACCGGCGCGTCGCCGTCGGTGGTGCGTGCGGCGCTGATGGCCGGGGCGCTGCTGGTGGCGCGGCTGGGTGGAGCTCGATCGCACGCGATGTCGGCGCTGATGCTGGCCGCGCTGCTGATGCTGCTCGCCTCCCCTGCGATCGCCTGGGACGTGGGCTTCCAGCTGTCGGCGCTGGCCACGGCGGGGCTGATCTGGTTCGGCGCGTCGTTCTCGGCCCGGCTGCGCCGCTGGCCGGCGCTGCTGCGCGAGCCGGTGGCGCTGACCCTGGCCGCGCAGGTCACGACCCTGCCGGTCATCCTGCTGAACTTCGAACGGCTGTCACTGATCGCGCCGGCGGCGAACGTGCTGGTGGTGCCGCTGGTGCCGCTGGTCATGCTGGGCAGCGCCCTGGCGGCCATGGTCGGTGCCATCGGCGGGGCGCTGCCGATGGGCGACGTGATCGCGTGGCTATGCGGCGGCCTGGCGTTCTGCCTGCTGCGCGCCATGGTGGCGATCGGGCAGGCGACCGCGGCCGTGCCGCTGGCCTCGCTGGAGCTGTCCGGTCCGCCGTGGCTGGCGGCGGCCTGGTATCCGGCCCTGCTGCTCGCCCGACGCCGGCTGGCAGCCGGCGCCGGCACGCTCACCGGACGCCACGACGAGATATCGATGGCCACCGGCCTGCTGGCTCGCCTGGCACGGCCGGTGCCGCTGGGGCTGGTGGCCGTGCTGCTGGTCGGCGGGCTGACGCTGGCGACGCAGCCGGATGGCCGGCTGCACCTGATGGCGGTGGACATCGGGCAGGGCGACGCGATCCTGGTGGTGGCGCCCACGGGCGAGACCGCGCTGATCGACGGTGGGCCTGATCCGGACCTGACCCTGCGCCGTCTCGGCGAGCGGCTCCCGTTCTGGCAGCGTCGGCTGGACGTGCTGGTGCTCACCCACCCGCACGAGGATCACCTGGCCGGGCTGCTGCCGGCCCTCGAGCGGTTCGAGGTGGGGTTGGTGCTCGATCCCGGCCGCGCCTACGACAACGCGAGCTATCCCCGCTTCCTGCACCTGGCCGGGCGGGAGCCCGATGCCGAGCTTCGGCAGGCCCGTGCCGGCGACGTCATTCCCCTCGGTCCGCTCGCCCGCCTGCGGATCCTGTACCCCGATGCGGACGACGTCAGCGGTCCGTTGCCGGAGGACGACATCAACAACGCGTCGCTGGTCATGGTGCTCGAGAGTGGGACCTTCCGCGCACTGCTGACCGGCGACGCCGAGGCGCCGGTCGAGCGGCGCCTGCTGGAGCGCGGCCTGCTCGGCCGGGTGGACGTGCTCAAAGTCGGGCACCACGGATCCGAATCGAGCACGCTGCCCGAGCTGCTGGCCGCGGTGCGGCCGAGCATCGCACTCATCTCGTGCGGTGACGGAAACGAGTACGGCCACCCGCACGCCGTCACGCTCGAGCACCTGGCCGCCGTCCCCGGGCTGGTCATCCGGCGCACCGACCTGGAGGGAACGGTGGAGGTCGTGGCCGACGCCGGCGGCATCCTCGGCGGCCACGGCGGCCCGCCGGATGCAGGTAGCATCGGCCCGTGGTGGTTCCCGGTCGCGATCAGGCCATGCAGCTGCTCGACTCCCTCGAGCTTCCCGATGGGATCGTCGTCCACTCGAAGGGCGTCGCCCGCGTGGCGGTGGAGGCGGCGCGGCTGGTGGCGGCGGCCGGCGTGCCGATCGACGTGCGGCTCGTCGAGGTCGCCGCCCTGCTCCACGACATCGACAAGCTGGAGACGCGCGGCGGTGGCGGCGTCCACGGACAGGTCGCGGCCGAGCGCCTGGCGGAGATGGGCTACGTTGAGCTGACGGCGCCGGTCGCCTCGCACCCGGTCACGTGCCTGCTCGACGACCGATGCTTCCCGCGCGGCTGGCCATCGGTGATCGTGTCGGTCGCCGATCGCCACGTGGCGCAGGACTTCCTGAGCATCGATGAGCGGATCGACGATATGCAGCTGCGCCATCCCGAGTACGCCGCCGGTCTCGACGCCGCGCGCCGCCCGGCGCACGCCCTGGAGGCGGAGCTGGCCGACGGGGCGGGCCTCCAACCCGATGAGCTCGTGCAGCGGCTGCGCGGGGCGTGGGAGGCCGGGGCATGAGCGCGTCGCTGCTGCTGGCGCACGGCGACGATGGGTTCGGCATCGACCAGGCGCTGGCCGGGTTCGCGACGGCGGTGGGGGCCGATGACCGGGTCGAGATCGTGCCGGAGCGCAGCCCGGACGAGGCGGCCATCGATCGCGCCCGGCTCGAGTCCGGCAGCGTCGGCCTGTTCGGCGTGCGCCTGGCGGTCCTGCGCCAGCCGCTGCGCGCGGCGGGTCGCTCGACGGCGGCGGCCGAACGCCTGCTGGCCCTGGTCGACGAGCTCCCCGAGGGAGCCGCCCTGGCACTCCTGGAGCAGCGCTCCACCCGCGATGCGACCCGTCCGCCACCCCTGCTGGGACGCCTGGCTGAGGCGGTGCGGGCGCGCGGCGGCGAGGTGGTCGAGCGCCCGGCCCCGCGGCGCGGCGAGCTGCAGGCCTGGATCCGGCGTCATGCCACCGCGCTCGAGCTCGAGATCGAGCCGCGGGCGGCCGCAGTCCTCGCCGAGCGCGTTGGTGGCGCGGTCGCCGAGTCGGACATCGAGCGCGGCGAGCAGACGCGCGTCGCCGACGGCGAGCTCCGCAAGCTCGCGACTTACGCAGCCGGCCGGCCGATCTCAGTGGAGGACGTGGAGGCGCTGGTCGCCGACACGCGGCCGGCCAGCCTGTTCGCCATCAGCAACGCCATCGACCGCCGCGACGCGGCCGCCGCCACGGCCGCCGTCGATCGGGCGCTGGCCGAAGGGCAGCCGGTGCTGCGCATCCTGGGCGCCCTGCAGGGGCGGCTGTCGGACCTGATCGTGGCCCGTGACCTGGCGGCGCGGGGTGCGGCGCCGGCCGAGATCACCAAGCGGGTCGGGCGCGGCAACGCGCGCATGGCCGAGCGCCTGGTCGAGGCGGCGCGCCGCTACAGCGGAACCGAGCTGGAGGCGATGCTGATCGGCCTGTTCGAGGCAGACCTGGCGATCAAGTCGAATGCCATGGAGCCGGAGCCGGCGCTGGTCGCCTGGCTGGGTGAGTTCGTGATCGGGATGCCCAGGTCGCGGGCCGCCGCGGGAAGCGGCTGAGCGCCGAAACCGGCGCGGGACTCAGGCTGCGCCGGCGCGCAGGACGCGATCGCTCTCGATGGCGAAGGTGCAGCGCGCCTCGGTCAGCCCCAGGATGCCGATCAGCTGCTGGTCCACGTACAGCTGGCGGCACGGCACGCACAGCGCGCCCGGAATGGCGAAGAAGAGCCGCTCCTCGGCCACCGTGTCCTTGAAGGCGGTGTCGAACACACTGGTCAGCAGCGAGCCGCCGCAGAAGCGGCAGGTCTCGATCGGCCGTGACAGTGGTGCGCGCTCGGTCATGCGCGGCAGGATGGTGTCGGTCCTCCCCCCTCTCAATAGGAGGACCGTTCAGGGTCGGAGTAGTACTCGATCGGTACCCGGGTCGGGGGCACCCATCGGCCCAGTCTGCACCAGGACCGATGCAGTACCGCGGTCATTCAGACCAGGCGGACCACCTGCTGGGCCGCGCTCCACAGGCGCTCGAGTCCGTAGTACTCGCGCTCCTCGGGCGCGAACAGGTGCACGATCACGCCGCCGTAGTCGAGCAGCACCCAGCGGGCGCTGCGCAGGCCCTCCACGCCCAGTGGCTTGATCCCCTCGTCGCGCAGCTCGTCGACGATCGCCTGGCTCAGCGCCTGCACCTGGCGCTCAGTGCGCCCCGAGGCGATGACGAAGTAGTCGGCCATGGTGGTGAGCTCGGCCGTGCGGAGCAGGACGATGTCCGAGGCCTTCTTGTCGGACGCGACGTCGACGATCCGATGGGCCAGCTCGCCCGGGTCCTGCGCCTCTGCCTGCTTCGCCGCTTCTGCCAGGTTCCTCACTCCGTGCTGCTGTCCGCCCCCAGCGCGTCGCCGCGCTGCCGCGTCCGCCGGTAGAGCTCGCGTTCGATGATCAGCTCCTCGACGGCCTGCGGCACAAGGTAGCGGATGGTCCGGCCAGCCGCCACTCGCTGACGGATGTCGGTGGCGCTGACGTCCAGCGAGGGCCCGTCCAGCAGGTGGATCCGGGAGGCGGCCGCCCCGAAGCGCTGGCGCAGCTGCTCCGGTTCCGGCGCGGGCGTGCCGGGCCGCGGCCCGACCACCCACTCCAGCAGCGAGAGCAGGCGGTCGGGCTCGTGCCAGGTGTCGATCTGGGCCAGCGAGTCCCCCGCCATCACCAGGAACAGGGCGGCGTCGTCATAGGTCCGCAGCAGCTCCTCGACACTGTCGACCGTGTACGAAGGGCCGGCGCGCCCGACCTCCAGGGTCGACAGCTCGAACAGGTCGTTGCCGCCGATCGCGAGGCGGGTCATCAGCAGCCGATCGACGATCGGGCTGACGGAGCGGCCCCGCTTGTGGGGCGGCTGGGCAGCGGGCATGAACAGGACCCGATCCAGCGCCATGGCGTCGGCGGCCATGGTCGCCAGCCACAGGTGCCCGACGTGCGGCGGGTCGAAGGTGCCGCCCAGGATGCCGATCCGATGCGACCCGTGGCTGTCGCGCTCGCGCTCCGGCGCGACCCGGGCCAGTGACTCGGTGGCCTGGTCCGGCGCCGAGCCGAGCACCGGGCCGCTCACTCGTCCTCGCCCCACTCCAGCTCCACCCGCCCGATGCGGACCAGGGTGCCCGGCCCCGCCCCGAGCCGGCGCAGCTCCGCGTCGATGCCCATCCGCTCCAGCGTGCGCTGGAAGCGGTCGCGCGACTCGTCGTTCTCGAAGTCGATCCGGGCGGCGGCGGCCTCGATCCGGCGGCCGCGCACGCGGAGGGCGCCGTCCTCCGCCACCACCTGCCAGCCGGCCTCCAGCGGATCGAAGCGATGCACGCGCATCGGCGCCTCCGGCGGCTGTGCCGCCTCGGCGACCAGCGCCGCAGCCAGCGCCTCGTCCAGGGCCTGGCGCAGCGCGTCGAGCCCGGTGCCATCGTGGGCGGAGACCGCGATCGGGTGATGGCCATCCGCGCGCAAGGCCTTCGCGACGGCCGGCCACTGGGCGCGCGCCTCCGGCAGGTCCTGCTTGGTGACGACCATCGGCATCGCGCGCCGCGCCAGCGCCGCATCGTGCAGCCGCAGCTCCTCGGCCACCGCGCGCCACTGGGCCACCGGATCCTCGGCCGCGCCATCCACCACCGCCACCAGCACGCGGGTGCGCTCGACATGGCGCAGAAAGGCGTGCCCCAGGCCGTGGCCTTGGTGGGCCCCCTCGATCAGGCCAGGCACGTCGGCAACCACGGCCGTTCGCTCCTCGTCCAGCTCGAGCACGCCCAGGTTGGGGCTGGTGGTCGTGAACGGGAAGGCACCCACCTTCGGCTGCGCGGCGGTCAAGGCTGCCAGCAGCCTCGACTTGCCCGCGTTCGGCGCACCCACCAGCCCGATGTCGGCGATCAGCTTCAGCTCGAGCTCGATCCACCGCTCCTCACCGGGGGCTCCCTTCTCGTAGTGGGTCGGGGCCCGATGGGTGGGCGAGGCGAAGTGCACGTTGCCGCGCCCGCCGCGCCCGCCATGGGCCACCACCAGCCGGTCGCCGGCAGCCAGGAGCTCGCCGAGCAGCCGGCCGGCCTCGTCGCTGTCGGCATCCGCCGCGACCCGCACGACCGTGCCCGGCGGGACCGGCAGCTCACGACCGACGCCGTTGCGCCCGTGCGCTCGTCGACGCGCCCCGCGGCCGCCGGGCTTGGCCCGGAAGTGTCGATGGGCGCGGTAGTCGGCCAGGGTGGTCATCCCCGGGTCCACGACCAGGACGACGTCGCCGCCGTGGCCGCCGTCGCCGCCATCGGGGCCGCCCCGCGGCACGTGCGCCTCGCGACGGAACGAGGCGGAACCGTCGCCGCCGGCGCCGGCGGCCACCATGATCCGCGCGTGGTCAGCGAACATCGGCAGCCGATCATACCAACGGGTCTGGGACGCTCCCCGGCCGCGGGTCGAGGGGCAGGGCGGCGCCCTACAGGTAGCGGAGCGGGTTGACCAGCACGCCGCCGACGATCACCTCGAAGTGCACGTGCGCGCCGGTGCACCAGCCCGTGCAGCCGACGCTGGCGATGGCCTGGCCCTTGGCGACCGCCTGGCCCGGGCCGACGAGGAGCGTGCCCAGGTGGTTGTAGACCGTGCTGATGCCGTTGCCGTGGTCGATGGCGATCACCAGCCCGCCGCCGTTGTTGCGCCAGCCGGCCCAGGTCACCACGCCGGCGTCGGCGGCCATCACCGTCGAGCCGTACGGCACGGCGATGTCGAGGGCCAGGTGCGCCGAGCTGAAGTAGGTGGTGACGTCACCGCCGACGACCGGCCAGGTCAGGACACCGCTGCCGACGACCTTCTGCGGGATGACCGGCACCAGCGGCGGGGCGACCGCCACGGCGCCGACGGCCGGTGGATCGGGCGCCGGTGGCGGGGGCGGGACCGGCGTCGGCAGGGCGCTCGGCGGGGTGGACAGGACCCGGCGCGAGAGCATCGGATCGTGGCGATTCGGATCTGGCTGGAGATCGTATGTGACGTGGCGGGCGGCGGCGGCGCTCGCATCGGCGCCGTGCACGCGCGCGACGAGGTCGAAGGGGAGAAGGGAGTCGGAGTCGTGGGTCGGGGAGGGCGTGGGTCGCGCCGCGAGGTAGCCGAAACCGGAGGCAACGACAACAAGGCCGATGACGGCGACGTGCGTGACCGCCCGCGATACTGGACGAGCCTGGGTCAGCCGGCGCAGCAGCCGCTGCGGATCAGGCAATACAAGCGCTCCCCAGCGTTGTCCAACGGCATTGCCCGATCCCGCTCGAGCCCCCGAGCCGGCATCCCGCCGGTTCGAGAACGGGCAAGGGCGATGGTACCAACGCCCTTGCCCGAGGGCAACCGTCAGCCGCCGACGGCCACCTGCAAGGGCGGAATGCCCATCTCGGTCCAGGCCCGATCGCCGTCGGCCAGGCTGATCCAGGCCAGGCCGCGCTGGTCAGAACCGGCTCCCGGTGCGATCACCGCGACCTCGACCGACTCGCCCGGGCCGAGGGCTGGCACCGGCTGGCCCAAGAGCGGCTCGAGCGTCTGCGGCGGGACGCGCAGGTAGGGCTGATCGCTCGCCTCCCAGCCGCCGACCAGGGTCAGGTCGGCCGGCCAGGCCTGGCTGCCGGTGTTGGTGAGCCGGATCGTGAGCGGGCCGTCGGGGGCACCGGGAGCCCACAGGATCGGGCCATCACCGGGCGTGTCGGCCGGCGGCGTGCCCGGTGCCGGCTCCAGGGCGGGAACCGCATAGGAGGCTCCCAGGGCCCGATGCGAGAAGAGGTCCTGGAGCGCGTCGAAGATGCCCTGGGCCGCCGCACGCTGCCCCGCCGGCGATGCCAGCAGGTCCTGCTCCGCGGCATGGGTGATCGAGCCGACTTCGGTGAGCACCGAGGGCATCAGCGCGCCGCGAGTGGGCTGCTTGCGCGGGTCCGGTCGGTCGGGCGTCGTCTCCAGCAGGGGCGGCGCCACGATGAACAGGTTGTGGGCCTGGACGCCGCGATCCTGCCGATCGTAGCCGGTCGCGCCGGCCATCTCGGCGACCACCCCGTCCTGGATGGCCTGCGCCAGCGGCGCCGTGACCTCCACCCCCCACGGCGTCTCATCGGTGTAGAAGGTCTCGGTGGCCGCGATGTCGAAAACCACCCCATCCTCGGCCAACGAGTTGATGTGGATGCTGACCAGCGCGTCGGCGCGCACCAGGTTGGCCAGGTCCAGGCGCGCCTGGAGCTCGTCGCGGGTGCGGATCGCGCCCTCCGGATCGAAGCCCAACTCGCCGTCGCCGTTCACGTCCCGGAACGGCGGACCATGGCAGCCAAGGTCCGGATAGTCGTCGCCGGCCAGCGCGGTGTCGTCGTCGCGGGTCAGCACGACGGTCACGCCCTGCTCTTCGAGCAGCGCCTGCAGCTGCTGGGCGACGGCCAGGGTCATGGCCTTCTCGGAGTGGCGCTCGCCGCGCTGGCGCGGATCGGG
Source organism: Candidatus Limnocylindria bacterium (assembly GCA_036555005.1). GTDB lineage: Bacteria > Chloroflexota > Limnocylindria > QHBO01 > QHBO01 > DASSCW01. Next base: position 8,222 of record DATBME010000027.1, read on the forward strand.
AACGCCCCAGTCGAGACAGCCGCCATGACCGGCGTCGATGGCGACCACCAGCGCACGGGGGTTCGGCGGGTAGACGGCGCTGTCCGAGCCCGGGGCGGCGACGACCGTGCCGATGGGGCCCAGGCTGGCATCGGGCGAAGAGCTGGCCGCAGCCACCGACGGCGTAGGGGAGGCTGTGGGCGTCGGGTCGCCGCCGCAGGCCACGAGGGCAACCGGCAGCAGCCAGGCGGCCAGCAGGCTGGCGCGTTGACGAGGCCGGGAGCGACGACCGGTCACGGGACGCGGAACGAGGTCAGCGCTCGGAGGCTTCGACGCTCTTGCTGAGCGAGACGAGGAACTCGGCGTTGTCCTTGGTCTTGCCCAGGCGCTGCATGAGCAGCTCGATCCCCTCGTTGGGACCGACGGCGCTGAGCATGCGGCGCATGGTCCACACCATGCGCAGCGAGTTCTCGTCGAGCAGGAGCTCCTCGCGACGGGTGCCGGAGCGCAGGACGTCGACGGCCGGGAAGATGCGCTTCTCCGACAGCTTGCGGTCCAGCGCCAGCTCCATGTTGCCGGTGCCCTTGAACTCCTCGTAGATGACGTCATCCATGCGGCTGCCGGTGTCGATCAGCGCGGTGGCAATGATGGTCAGTGAGCCGCCTTCCTCGATGTTGCGCGCGGCACCGAAGAAGCGCTTGGGCGGATAGAGCGCGACCGGGTCGACGCCGCCCGAGAGGGTCGTGCCGCTGGCCGGCAGCGCCAGGTTGTAGGCGCGGGCCAGCCGCGTGATCGAGTCGAGCAGGATTACCACATCGCGGCCGGTCTCGACCTGCCGCTTGGCGATCTCGAGCGCCATCTCCGCCACGCGCGTGTGGTTCTCGGTCGGCTCGTCGAAGGTCGAGGCGTAGATCTCACCCTTCACCGACCGCTGCATGTCCGTGACTTCCTCCGGACGCTCGCCGATCAGGGCGACCATCAGCAGGGTTTCCGGATAGCGCTCGGTGATGCCGTGCGCGATGTGCTTGAGGACGGTGGTCTTGCCGGCCTTGGCCGGCGATAGGATCAGGCCGCGCTGCCCCTTGCCGATGGGGCTGATCAGGTTGATCAGGCGCTGGGTCAGGTTCTTCTGGTCGGTCTCGATGTCGAACATCTCGTCCGGGAAGACCGGCACCAGCGAGTCGAAATACGGACGTCGCTTGGCGGTCTCCGGGTCAACCCCGTTGACCGTGTCCACGCGGAGCAGTCCCCAGTACTTCTCCTGGTCCTTGGGCGGGCGCGTCTGGCCCTCCACCTTGTCACCGGTGCGCAGCCCGAAGCGCCGAACCTGGGACGAGGAGACGTAGATGTCGTCCGGAGAGGGCATCACGCCGTGACGGCGCAGGAAGCCGAAGCCCTCATCGACGATCTCCAGGATGCCGGTGGCGACGCCCGGCTGGCCGTTCTGGTCGCCGCGCGACTGGCTGGGCGCCAGCGGCACCACGTCGAGCAGCTTCAGCACCAGGTCCGAATGCTCGAGCTCCTCATAGCCCTCCACGCCATGCTCCGCCGCCAGCTCGCGGAGCTCGTCCACGTCCTTGGCCTGCAGGTCGGCCAGGTTCATCCCGCTCTCGTCCGCGTCGGTCGGGAAGGGACCGGCGTAGATCGAGGAGTAGCCGCCGGACGCGTAGTCGTTGCGGCGCCGCTGGTAGGTGGTCCGGGTCTGCTGACGGCGCGGGCCGCCGTCCTGCCGCCGGCGCGGGCGGCCGCGGCGCGGGGGTCGTGATTCGTCGCTCATCGGTGGTTTGGCTCTCGACGCTGCATTGGGGGAGTGACCTCGAACGTGGGGTAGCGGCCTGGCTTGGGTTGCGCCACCCCTCCCATGGCCATGGGGTCAGAGTGGAGGTTCGGAGGGAGCGCCAGCCTTGATGCGACCGCGTGGGACGAGCCGTGGTCGTGTGCTCGGGCTGTCGATCGTCCGTGGGACGCGCGGCGGTACGGAATCAGACCTTGCGGGTCCCAGCGCGGGTGGTGATGTTGGGCCCGCCGTATCCGCTCATCTCGCCGATGAGCAGGGTCCTGATCTGACGCAGGACCGGCCGCCAGTCCAGGTGATCATACCCGAGATGCGCAACCACGTCCTGCGCATTCCACTCCTGCCCGCGGGACCAGCTGCGCACCAGGGCCGCGCCGTTCTCGCGGCTCGTCCACCATGCCGGGTCGCCGCCGTTGGCCTGCAGCCACGCGCTCAGGCTGCCGGCGACCATGGCCGCCCGCGCGTAGCGCGCCACGTACAGGTTGTCGTCGATCTCCAGGTAGGTTTCCTGCGGATAGCGCACGCCCAGGGTCAGGCCCAGCATGCCGGCATACTCCTCGCGGGCGATGGCCAGGTCCTCGCCGCGGTGCAGGTTCAGCTGATAGAGCAGGCTGGCGCCTCCCGCCCGCAGCAGGCGCAGGTACCAGAAGGCATTGAAGTCGGCGAAGGCCGCGGCCTCGTCGTCCGGCATGCCGATGATGTGGCCCAGCCAGGCCGGCTCCCCCACCAGGCGCTCGAAGAGCAGGCCGTAGCCCTCGGTCAGGCTGTTGTCGCCGAGATAGCGCCACGCGATCGGCAGGTCCGGACTGACATGGGCGAAGTGCTCCGCGTGACCGCCCTCGTGCAGCAGTGCGGCGTAGTCGTCCCAGCCGCCGCGCGGCTGGATCACCAGCCGGATGTCGTTCGGCACGTTGACCGGGGCGCAGAAGGCACGCGCCGACTTCTGCGGGCGTGGCTCGACGTCCAGCAGGATGCTCGCCTGGGAATCCAGGTCGATGCCGAGCCCCGCCAGCGTGGCGCTGAAGGCGGGCAGCATGCGATTCGCCTCGAACCAGCGGTCCCAGCCCTCGGCGCGGATGACGTGCTCGAGGTCGATGTTCGACGCATCGCCCTGCTCGATGTCGATCTCTGCCAGGAAGCGCCTCAGCGCGGCGAAGTAGACCGTCTCCGACTCGGCCAGGAAGAGGCGCATCTCGGCAGCCAGCGCATCGGGATCGAAGCCGGCGGTGGCCGCCACCATGGCCGGCACGTCCGTCCAGCCCAGCTCCCTCACCGCCTCGCGAACCCTGGCCAGCTTCTCCTCGCGCAGGGGGTTGATGGCTTCCACCGCCTCGAGGTAGCTGTCGTACAGCACGTTGCGGGCGATACGGTTGGCGATATCGGCGGCCCGATTCGGCACCTGCCGGTACGGGATCCGCTCGTCTCGCCAGATGACGGCGGCCCGGGTCTCGGCGGCCTCGATCTCGTCGGTCAGGTCGGCCACCGCGGCGGCGATGTGCTGTTCCAGCGCATGGTTCAGCAGCTCGCGCGCCTGGCGGGCGGCGGCGTCGTCGCCCTCGGCCCGCTCGCGGAGGGCGTCGATCGCCTCGGTGCCGAACAGGTCGGCGTGCTCGGCATAGATCGCCGCCAGGCCCATCTCCTCCTGCAGGCCGGCCAGCTGGCGATAGACGGCCTCCAGGTACTGGGCGAGGAAGCGCTCGAGCTGCTGCGGGTAGGTCTTCAGGTTGACGCGGGAGCGCGCCCGGGTCGCCATCGGCTCAGGTGGCGCGTTCGGCGGCGGTCGGGCTGGCGGCCTGGCTGGTGTCCGGCGCGGCGGGCTCGGCTTCGACATTCTCGCCCATCGGCTCTGCGGCGGCGGTCGGCAGGCCGACCCCGGCGGCAGCCGCACCCACGAAATCGCGGAACAGCGGATGCGGCCGGTTGGGGCGGCTCTTCAGCTCCGGGTGAGCCTGGGTGGCCACGAACCACGGGTGGTCGCGCAGCTCGATGTACTCGACCAGCCGGCCGTCCGGCGAGACGCCGCTCCACCACATGCCAGCCTCGCCCAGCCGGTCGCGGTAGGCGTTGTTCACCTCGAACCGATGCCGATGCCGCTCGTAGGCGATCTCGGTGCCGTAGGCGTCGCGTACCTTCGAGCCCTCCTCCAGCTTGGCCGGGTAGAGGCCCAGGCGCATGGTGCCGCCCTTATCGGTGACATCGGCCTGGTCGGGCATGAGATCGATCACCGGGTGCTCGGTGAAGACGTTGAACTCGCTGCTGTTGGCATCGGGGTTGTCGAGCGCCGCGCGGCCGAACTCGATCACCGCGCACTGCAGGCCCAGGCAGAGGCCCAGGAACGGGATCCGCTGCTCGCGCGCCCAGCGGATGGCGCGCACCTTGCCCTCCACCCCGCGATAGCCGAAGCCACCGGGCACCAGCACGCCGGCCACGCCCTTCAGCTCGTTGGCCACCTGCTCCGGCTCCATGCGCTCCAGCTGCTCCGATCGGATCCAGCGCACCTTGATGTCGACGCGGTGATGCAGGGCGGCATGCTTCAGCGCCTCGCTGACGCTGATGTAGGCATCCGGCAGCTCGGTGTACTTGCCGACGATCGCGATCTCCAGGTCCGGGCGGGGGGCGCGGATGCGCGCCACCAGGTCCTGCCAGTCGGACAGGTCCGGCTCCGAGGCGGGGATGTCCAGCTCGCGGGTGATGAGCTTGCCGAGCCCCGCCCGCTCCAGCAGCAACGGCACCTCGTAGATGCTGCGGGCCGTGCGCAGCGGGATGACGGCATGCACGTCGACGTCGGTGAAGAGCGCGACCTTGTCAAGGATCTCGTCGTCGATTGGCTCGTCGCTGCGCAGCACGATCACGTCCGGCTGGATGCCGATGCCGCGCAGCGTGCTGACACTGTGCTGCGTCGGCTTGGTCTTGAGCTCGCCGGTGGCGCCGATCTGCGGCAGCCAGGTGACGTGCACGTACAGCACGTTGCTGCGCCCGACGTCCTTGCGCATCTGGCGGATCGCCTCCAGGAAGGGTAGCGACTCGATGTCGCCGACCGTGCCACCGACTTCGACGATGACCACGCCATGCGCGGCCAGGCCACTGGTGGCCACCGAGCCGGTGCCATCGCGCGCGACCCGCGCGATCCGCTCCTTGATCTCGTTGGTGATGTGCGGGATGACCTGCACGGTGCCGCCCAGGTAGTCGCCGCGGCGCTCCTTGGCGATCACGCTCTGGTAGATGCGGCCGGTGGTGACGTTCGAGGCCTGCGACAGGTTCTCGTCGATGAAGCGCTCGTAGTGGCCGAGGTCGAGATCGGTCTCCGCGCCGTCATCGGTCACGAACACCTCGCCGTGCTGGTACGGCGACATGGTGCCGGGGTCGATGTTGATGTAGGGGTCGAGCTTGAGGATGGAGACCGGGATTCCGCGGGCCTTGAGGATTCGCCCGATGGAGGCGGCGGTGATGCCTTTGCCGAGCGAGCTGGTGACGCCGCCCGTGACGAAGACATACTTCGGCATCGGTCTCTGAACCTCCGGGGTTTTTCCGATTCTATCAGAGGCCGATTGCCCCGGAGGGCTCAGCGAAGCTGGTTGCGCAGGACCTCCAGGCGATGGCTCGAACGGGCGAGCTCGCGCGCCGCGGCCAGCTCCAGGCCGGGGTGCTGGAGAAGCTCACGCTCCTGGCGGATGCGCCGGCGCAGCGCGCCAATCGCCTTCCACAGGCGACGATGGTTGGTCGCCGGCTGGATCGAGCGGGTATCCATGCCCTTTCTGCACAGCATGCCGCATGCCAACCACAATGCATCGCATGCTGCATCGCGCCCTCGCCGCGATCCGCCTGATCCACCCCGCGCCGGCGGCGGCCGTCACGCTGCTGTCGGCGGTCCTGGGGGCGATCCTGCTGGCCCAGGAGGGGCGTCCGATCGACGAGCGCTGGTGGCTCACCGTGCTCGCGGTGGCGGGATCGCAGGTGTTCACCGGCGCGACCAACGACCTGGCCGATGCGGCCCGCGACGACCTGGCCGGGAGGCATGAGAAGCCGATCCCCGCCGGCGAGGTGAGCCAGAACCTCGCGCTCTGGCTGGCCTCGGCCGGACTGGCGCTGCAGGTCGCCGCCTCGGCCTGGCTGGGCTCACTCACGTTGGTCCTGGGCCTGGGAGCGGTGGCCAGTGCGGCGGCCTACAACCTGGCCCTGTCGCGCACGCCGCTGTCGCCGCTGCCCTACCTGGTCAGCTTCGGGCTGCTGCCGCTCTGGATCGGCGCCGGCGTGGACGTGCCGCTGGATCGGGTCCTGCCCGCCGTGCCGCTGGCCGCCGCCTTCGCGGGCGCGGCGCACCTGGCCAACACGCTGCGCGACTTCGACAGCGACGCCGCCACCGGATCGCGCTGCCTGGCGCAGGTGATCGGCCGCGGCGCGACGCAGGCGCTGGCCATCGGCGTGGCGCTGGCGGTGGGCCTGGGGGTCGGCGCGGCGCTTGTGGCGAGCGGTCGCGCGAGCCCCGCCTCGCTGGCGCTGGGCACCGTGGGGCTGGCCAGCGTCGGCCTCGGCGCGCTGGGCGAGCGGTGGCTGTGGTATGGGCTGCTGGTGGCGGCGATGGCCTGGACCGCGGCCTGGGCCATCAGCACCGGGTGACCCGGCTAGATCGTGTCCTCGATCTCCAGGTCTTCCTCGTCGACCTCCTCGGTGAGCTTGAGCCACACGAAGAGCCCGGCCAGGATGGTGAGCGGGATGACGATCAGCGCCGCGAGCAAGGCGCCGACGGCGATGAGCAGGACCTTCAACGCCTTCATTGGGAGGCCTCCCCTGTCGTTTCTGCCGCTGCGGCGTGCGGCGCAGCCGTCCCTGGCGTGGCCGCCTCTCCTTCGCCGCGGTGATGCGGAGCGGCCTCGATCATAGCCACAATCTCCTGCTTCGTGAACTCGGCCAGCTGGTGGCCGATCGCGCCGCCGGCGGTGGCGTGCAGGAGGCGCAGGACGAACGAGCCCTCCTGCTCGAAGAAGAACACGTCGCGCGCCTTGGCCTCGTCGATCCAGGCGCCGATCACCCGCAGCGCCTGCTCCATGTAGTTGGTCACGTCGGCGTGCGGAACCTGCTCCGGATCGTCGGTCCGCGCCGCGGCAGCCTCGTCCACGAGCTGCGCCACCTGCTCGTCGAGCAGCTCGTAGGTGCGCTTGGTCAGCACTCCGAAGGTGTCCGAGTCGGCGCCCCCGGTCGGCAGCGCCAGGCCCTGCAGCAGGAACCCGTCCTCCAGCTCCAGGAAGAGCAGCTCCTTGAGCCGCTCCCGGTCGGCGAAGGCGCCGATGGCGCGCAGGACCTCCTCCCAATCCTGCCGCGGGCTCCCGTCGTAGATGCGCATATGCCTGCCGCAGGATACCCCGCCCGTAAAGGGTCCCGGCTCCCCGCCTTGCCGCCCGGCCTCAGCGCATCGGCGAGGCGGCGTTGGCCAAGGCCGCCGCGAAGGACCCGGCCGTCCGCGCGTTGTTGACGATGAGGCCGATGTTGGCCTGCAGTGCGCGGCCCTGCGACGCGCGCGCCACGTGGGCGAGCACGAACGGCGTCAGGGCGGTGCCCACCGCGCCCGCCGCATCCGCCGCCTCCAGCGCCTCGGCGGTCCACGCCTCGACCTCTCCCGCGTCGAGAGCCAGCTCCGGCGGCGGGGGCTGGACGAAGAGGATGCCTCCGCTGCCGGCCAGGCCGAAGTGGGCGCCGATCGCCGCCGCCGCGGCGGCGGCGCTGTCGACGCGATGGGCGACCGGCAGGGAGCTGGCCGCGGCATAGAAGATCGGCACATGGTCGGTGCCGATGCCGATCACCGGCACCCGGCGCGACTCGAGCAGCTCGAAGGTGGCCGGCACGTCGAGCATCGCCTTCGCCCCGCTGCAGACGACGGCCACCTGCGTGGCCGCCAGCTCGTCGATGTCGGACGAGATGTCGAAGCTGGCGCCGGCGCCGCGGTGGACCCCGCCGATCCCGCCGGTGGCCATCACCCGGATCCCCGCCAGGGACGCCAGGCGCATCGAGGCCGACACCGTCGTGGCCGCCACGCGGCCGGCGGCCAGCAGCGGCCCCAGGTCGCGGGCTCCGGCCTTGGCGGTGGGCTGCGCCAGATCGGCCAGGCGTTCGATCAGCGCCATGTCCGCACCGACCACCAGCTCGCCGTCGGCCAGGGCGGTGGTGGCGGGTACCGCGCCCGCCTTCCGCACCGCGGCCTCGGACGACAGCGCCGCCTCCACGTTATGCGGGTGCGGCAGACCGTGGGCGATCAGGCTCGACTCCAGGGCGACCACCGCCCCGCCGCCGGCCAGCGTCTCGCGGACCTCGTCGCTGACGCGCAGCCTCACGCCGGCACCGGCTCGCCCTCGACCCGCCCCTGGGCACCCAGCACGCGTGCGACGTGGGCGCCCAGCCGGTTGCCCGCCTCCATGGCGGCGGTGAGCGCCTCGGCGGCGGGCGGCCACGCCTCCATCCGTTCGCCGGCCAGGGAGACCAGCAGGGCGGCGGCGAAGGCGTCGCCGCTGCCCGTGGCATCGAGCATCGGTCCCGGGAGCTGCGGGGCGGCGGCCTCCAGGCGCAGCTCCTCGGCGACCGCGGCCGAGCCATCGGCGCCGACCGTCACGATCACCACCGATGCCAGCGGCTGCAGGGCGGCCGCGGCGGCCAGGGCACGGGCCGGACGCCCGGCCAGCAGCGCATCCGCCTCGTCGCCGCTCATGATCACCAGGTCGGGGCGCGCCCGCTCCAGGCGTGCGCGGAAGCGTCCGACGCGGGGCGGATCGGGCGGCACCGAGCCGCCGGCAACGCTCAGGCGAACGCTCCCTTGGCGGTCGCCCAGCAGCTCCGCCAGCTCGTCACCGGTGCGGTCATCGAGCAGCGGGTAGCCAGAGCAGTGGATCCACTCGATGCCCGCCAGCAGCGGCGCCACGCTGGCCGGTTCCAGCGTCTGGCGATCGGAGAGCATCGTCCGCTCCCCGACCGCGTCGAGCAGCGCGATCACCGCGGCTGTCCGCGAGGCGGGCAGGGCCCGCAGCGAGACGTGCTCGGCCAGGAGCGCCTCGCTCAGCAGGCGTCCAGCGGCATCGTCGGCCAGCGGCGCCACCAGGGCCGCACCGGCACCCAGCCGGGCCAGCCGGACCGCTACGTTGGCGGCCTGCCCGCCGGGCCCGATCCTGATCTTGGCCGGTACATCGGATCCCTCCCGGCGCGGGCCGGACTGCGCCACCACGATGTCGAGCGACAGGTCCCCGACGACGCCGAAGGCGGTCACCACGGCCTCCGGCTGGCGTAGCCCTCATCGGTGCCGTGCCAGTGGGCCACCGATGGGTCGGCGAGGCGCCAGCACAGCCAGACGGGCTCTCCGTCGCGCTCGCCGGGAAAGTCCACCAGTCCCATCTCGGGATCGCGAAGCTGCACGCCCAGCTCGTCGAGCAGCCCCACCAGCGTGCGCATGCCCTCCCCGATCTCGGCCGCCTGGCGCTCCAGCCGGTCGGCCTCCGCCGAGGAGCCCGGGTCCCCGTTGCCGGCCAGGTGGCGATGCATGTCGGCATGCGCGGCGTCCATGCGCCTCTGCTCCATCGCCAGCTGCAGGAGCACGGCACGGACCTGCGGAATCAGGGCATTTGCCTGCTCGATGGTGTAGTTGTGGCGCCGGGCGGCCATGCGCCGCGATGGTAGCAGGGGCTCTGCTAGGATCGGCCCGCTTGGGCTCAACGGGCCTGCTCCGCACCGCGACGGCGCCCGTTCTGGTGGAGGCGGCAGCCTGCGCTGCCGAGGACCGATGCCTGACGAGATTCGCCGCCACCGCGGCACCAACGACGAGGACCCTCCCGTCGGCGGCGATCCCTATCACCACTTCGCGGGCCACCACCTGCCGGCCTACGTCGGCCTGCCGGCCTTCCAGAAGCTGCCGGTCCTGGATGACGAGGCGCTGGCCCGCGAGCGGCCGGATGTCGCGATCGTCGGCGCCCCCTACGACGAGGGCACCAGCCACCGGCCCGGCGCCCGCTTCGGGCCGAACGCGATCCGGGCCGCAACCTACCACGCCGGATCGGTGAACTCGCTCCAGCTCGACATCCAGCCCTTCGACTGGCTGGCCTGCGCCGATGCCGGCGACGCCCCGGTGGTGCCGGGCAACCCGGAGCGCGCGCACGAGGTCATCCGTCGCAAGGTCGGGCTGGTGATGCAGGCCGGCGCCATCCCGATCGTGCTCGGCGGCGACCACTCGGTCACCTGGCCGGCGGCGACCGCCGTGGCCGAGGGGGTCGCGCCGCAGAGCCTGGGGGTCGTCCACTTCGATGCCCACGCCGATACTGCCGCCACCACCTGGGGCTCGCTGCGCTCGCACGGCACGCCCATGCGCCGGCTGATCGAGTCCGGCGCGGTGGCCGGCCGCAACTTCGTGCAGGTCGGCCTGCGCGGCTACTGGCCGCCACCCGAGACGCTGGACTGGATGCGGCAGCACGAGCTGCGCTGGCACTTCATGACCGAGATCGAGGAGCGTGGCGCGGAGGCCGTGGTGTCCGACGCCATCGCCGAGGCGCTGGACGGACCGGAGCGCATCTACCTGTCGGTCGACATCGACGTGCTCGACCCCGGCATGGCGCCCGGCACCGGCACGCCGGAGCCAGGCGGGATGCTCACCCGCGAGGTGCTGCGCGCCATCCGCCAGGTGGTGCTGGCCGTGGACCTGGCCGGCATGGACGTGGTCGAGGTCGCGCCCGCCTACGACGTGGCCGAGGTGACGGCGGCGGCGGCCAACCGCTGCGTCATGGAGGCGATCAGCGCGCTCGCCGCGCGGCGGCGGGACGGCGGCGGGGAACCGCGAGCCAGCTGGCCGGACTAGCCCTCCACCCGGAAGGTGGCGCTGTCGGCGAAGTCGTCGTTGCGGCGGACCACCAGCTCGTACTCACCCGACTCCAGGTCCCGGTAGGCTGCGCCGATCAGGTAGCCGCTGCATGTCCCGGGACAGCCCACCAGCTCGCCCAGCACCTTCTCCTGCTGATCGATGGTCTGCCCCTCGCTGCGCAGCACGAGCACGAACGTATCGGACCCGTTCGCGTCGTCGAAGCCGATCCAGACCCACATCGTCTCGGCGTTGATGGTCGATCCATCCACGAGGCAGCCGTCGAATGACATGTCCTGCGTGGCGCACGGCTGCACGGTGATCACCGCGCCATCGGGGAAGGTGACCGGCCCGTCGGTGGGCTCTGGGGTGGAGCTGGGCGGCTCCGATGCCGGCGGGGGCGTGGTGGAGGGAGCCTCGCTCGGGGGGACGCTGGTGGCGGACGTCGGCGTCGGCGATGCCTGGCCCACGCCGCCATTGCCGCCCAGCAGCGTGGCCAGCACTCCGCCCACGACGAGCGCCATCACGCCCAGCAAGATGAAGCCGATGATCGGCAGGGCGCCCGAGCCACCGCGGTCGCTCCGGCCACCTTCCACCGGGTAGGTGTACGGGTAGGCGTCCTGCTCGCCATAAGCCGCCTCGTCGACCGCCGCGGCGCCGTAGGTGGCCGGGGCCGGCGGGGGCCGATATGGATCCGAGGGCGGCGGAACCGGCGGCGTCTCGTCGAAGTCGGGAGGGGTGTTGTCGACGTGCTGCGCCGGCTGGGCTGGGTCCTCCTCGCGGACGGCGCTGGCATCCTCGGGCTCGGGCTGGAACGGCACGTAGCCGGCTGGCGGCAGCTCGTCACCCGGCGAGCGGCCGCGCCGCATGGCCGGATCGCCCGGCCGCCGATGGCGGACGCGCTCCTCGAGCTCGGCGCGATCCATGCCGCGCGGACGCGCCTGCAGGCTGGAGGGCAGCGGAGCGCCGCACTGGGTGCAGTAGGCGGCGGGCGGAGTCGGCTGCTGGCAGGTCGGGCAGCGAATCTGCCCCGGCTTGGGGGTCGGCATGTCGCCGCATTGTGCACGGGGTCCCCGACGCGCGCCAACGGCGGCCCGGGCACGCTCCCTACAATGGCCGGCCGATGCAGCCCAGCGCGGGCGCGCCGGCCGCGGCGGCGCCCGAAGCCTTCCCCCATCGCCGCATCAACGTGGTCGGCACCAGCGCCTCGGGCAAGACGACCTTTGCGCGGGCGCTGGCCGCGCGCCTGGCGGTGCCCTGGGTGGAGCTCGACGCGCTGCACTGGGAGGCGGGCTGGACGGAGGCCGACGACGCCGTGATGCGCGAGCGCGTGAGACGGGCGATCGCCGGCGACGGATGGGTGGTCGACGGCAACTACT
>DATBME010000033.1:0-7784 GCA_036555005.1 Candidatus Limnocylindria bacterium
GACGGTCTGCCGTTCCTGCCCGGCATCCTGGGCTACGAGGAGACGGTCCTGCCCCAGATCGAGAATGCCGTGCTGGCGGGCCAGGACATCATCCTGCTGGGCGAGCGGGGACAGGCCAAGAGCCGGATCGCCCGCTCGCTGGTGTCGCTGCTCGACGAGTGGGTACCCGAGGTGGCGGGCGCGGAGCTGCATGACGACCCGCTGCACCCGGTCAGCGCCTACGCCCGCGGGCTTGTGGCGCAGGAGGGCGATGCCACGCCCGTGACCTGGATGCACCGCGACGATCGCTACGGCGAGAAGCTGGCGACGCCGGACATCACCATCGCCGACCTGGTGGGCGAGGTGGATCCCGTCAAGGTGGCGGAGGGGCGGTACCTCTCCGACGAGCTGACCATCCACTACGGGCTGCTGCCGCGCACCAACCGCGGCATCTTCACCCTCAACGAGCTGCCGGACCTGGCCGAGCGGATCCAGGTGGGCATGCTCAACCTGATGGAGGAGCGCGACGTCCAGATCCGGGGCTACAAGGTGCGCCTGGAGCTGGACCTGTTCGTGGTCGCATCGGCCAACCCGGAGGACTACACCTCCCGCGGCCGGATCATCACGCCGCTGAAGGACCGCTTCGGCGCGCAGATCCGGACCCACTACCCGGAGGACCCGGAGGTCGAGATCGCCATCGTCGACGCCGAGCAGACGTCGTTCGACGACGTGGCGGCGACATCGGTCCCGGTGCAGGTTCCGGGCTTCATGCGCGAGGTGGTAGCCGAGCTTTCGCAGCTGGCCCGGCGCTCGTCGGAGGTCAGCCAGCGCTCGGGTGTAAGCGTCCGCGTCACGATCGCCAACCACGAGACGCTGCAGGCGGCTGCCCTCAAGCGCGCCGTGCGCATGGGCGAGCCGGTGGCGGCGCCGCGCATCAGCGACCTGCCGGCGGTCGTGGCCTCGACGGCGGGCAAGATCGAGCTCGAGACGCTGGGCGACGAGACGCGCGAGGAGAAGGTCATCGAGAAGCTGGTGCAGCGCTCGGTGGCGAACGTCTTCAACCGGCACTTCGCCCTGTCCGAGCTGGTCCCGCTGATCGAGCGCTTCGAATCCGGCGCGCAGGCCGAAGTCGGGGAGGCGGTCCCGTCCGCCGCCCATGAGCAGCTGGTCAGCGAGATCCCGGAGCTGCGCCGCGCGGTGGGTCGCCTGGACGTCGGCGAGTCGCCGGCCGGGGTGGCCAGCGGTGTCGAGTTCGTGCTGGAGGGGCTGCACCTCAACCGCCGGCTCAACAAGGAACGGCGTGGTGGTGGTATCCGCTACGCCCGCTAGCCGGCCGTGAGCCTGTACCGCTACTCACGCTGGGACGGCAGCCAGCAGCTGCCGCCCTTCGACGCCGACGACGTGCTGGACGCGATGGCCGACGACGTGCTGGCCGAGGGCGACGTGCGCCGCGCCCTGCAACGCCTGATGCAGCGTGGGCTGCGCGGCACGCGCGGCGGCGACCTGCCGGGTCTGCGACGGATCGTGGACCGGCTTCGGGAGCGGCGGCAGCAGGAGCTGGAGCAGGCCCACCTCGATGGCGTGCTGGACGAGCTGGCGGAACGCGTCAAGGAGATCGTCCAGCAGGAGCGCGACGGGATCGATCGTCGCGTGGCGGCCGCCGAGCGTGACGCCCTGGACGCGCCACCCGGCGAGGCCCAGGAGCAGGCGCGCATGGCCGAGCAGGTGCTGCAACGCGCCGCCCAGCAGCGACGCGACCGGCTGGATGCGCTGCCGCCGGACCTGGCCGGGCAGCTCCACGCCCTGCGCGACTACGAGTTCATGGACCCTGCCGCGCGCGACGCGTTCAACCAGCTCACCGACGAGCTGCGCCAGCAGCTGCTGGAGACCTACTTCCAGGGGCTGAAGGAGGGCGTCGCCGGCATCTCACCGGAGGACCTGGACGGGGTGCGCGACATGGTGCGCGACCTCAACTCGCTGCTCGAGAAGCACGCCTCCGGGGCCGATACGCGCGCCGACTTCGACGCGTTCATGGCGCGGCACGGCCAGTACTTCCCGCCGGGGATCGGCACCGTCGACGAGCTCATCGATCACCTCCACCGCCAGGCGTCGCAGATGGCCTCGCTGCTGTCCAGCATGAGCCCGCAGATGCGCTCCGAGCTGCAGCAGATGATGGACGACCTGCTGCGCGACGACCGGCTGCGCTGGGATATGGCCCGCCTGGCGGGCACGCTCCAGGCGCTGCGTCCCGACCAGCCGTTCGGCGAGCCCTACCCCTTCTCGGGTGACGAGCCGATGGGCCTGGTGGACGCCCTGGCGGCGATCGACCGGCAGCAGCAGTACGACGCCCTGGAGCAGGAGCTGCTCGAGGCGCGCGATCCCGACGCGCTGGAGCGGCTGGATGCCGACCTGCTGCGCCAGCTGGCGGGCGACGAGGCGCAGGACGACCTGGAGCGGCTGCGGGAGCTGACGCGCGCGCTGGAGGAGGCAGGCTACCTGGAGCGGGACGGCGGGCGGCTGGAGCTGACTCCACGCGCCGCCCGCAAGCTGGGCATGCGGGCGCTGAGCGACATCTTCAGCCGGCTGCGCCGCGAGTCGCTGGGCGGTCACCCGCTGCCGACCGCGGGCGGCGGCGGCGAGCCGACCGATGAGACGAAGCGCTTCGAGCACGGCGATGTCTTTGCGGTGGACCTCAACCGCACGCTGTTCAACGCCATGGCCCGGGGTGGCCCGGGCACGCCGGTGCTGTTGGCGCCCGACGACTTCGAGGTGCGACGCACCGAGGAGACCACGGTCAGCTCCACCGTCCTGCTGCTGGACATGAGCCGCTCGATGCTGCTGCGCGGCTGCTCGACCGCGGCCAAGCGGGTTGCGATGGCGCTGCACACGCTGATTCACACCAAGTACCCGCGCGATCGGCTGTACGTGGTGGGCTTCGCCTACTACGCCCGCCAGATCAAGCCGGAGGCGATCGCCACCCTGTCACCCTACGAGTTCGAGTACGGCACCAACCTGCAGCACGCGCTGATGATCGCGCGCCAGCTGCTGGGCCGGCGCAGCGGCGGCAACAAGGAGATCGTGGTCATCACCGACGGCGAGCCGACCGCGCACATCGCCAACGGCCAGGTCGAGTTCGCCTACCCGCCGACCATCCGCACCATGCAGTCGACATTGCGCGAGGTCGGGCGGGCGACGAAAGAGGGGATCGTGATCAACACCTTCATGCTGGAGCGCTCCCGCTACCTCTCCGAGTTCGTCGACCTCATGAGCCGCATCAACCGCGGCCGCGCCTTCTACGTCGAGCCGGAGCACCTGGGCGAATACGTGCTGGTCGACTACGTCAGCCGCAAGCGGAAGCGGGTGGCCTGAGCTGGTGGCGCGGCCGCTGCGGGTCGGCGTGCAGCTGCCGGAGGTCGAGTACGTCGCCTCCTGGCCGCAGGTGCGGGAGATGGCCCGCACCGCCGAGGCGATCGGGCTCGACTCCGTCTGGCTGGGCGACCACCTGCTCTACCGCTGGGAGGACGCGCCGTCGCGCGGACCGTGGGAGGCGTGGACGTCGCTGGCTGCCATCGCGGCGGTGACCGAGCGGGTGCAGATCGGGCCACTGGTGGCCTGCACCAGCTTCCACAACCCGGCCGTGCTGGCCAAGAAGGCCGCCACCCTGGACGAGATCAGCGGCGGGCGCCTGATCCTGGGCCTGGGCGCCGGCTGGAACGAGACCGAGTACCGCGCCTTCGGCTTGGCGTACGACCATCGGGTCAGCCGATTCGAGGAGGCCTTCACCATCATCCGCACGCTGCTGCGTGACGGGCGCTGCGACTTCGACGGGACCTACTACCAGGTCCGCGACCTTGAGCTGCTGCCGCGCGGGCCGCGCCCGGATGGACCGCCGTTGATGGTCGGCTCGGAGGGGGAGCGGATGCTGGGCATCACCCTGCCCCACGTGCAGGCCTGGAACGCCTGGTTCGCCTGGTTCGACAACCGCCTCGATCGCTACCGCGAGCTGCGGGACCGGATCGACGCGGCGTGCCGGGCAGCCGGACGCGATCCGGCCGAGGTGGAGCGCACCACCGCCCTGTTCGTTGCCTTCCCGGACGCGGTCGGCCGTTCAATGGGGGACCGCACGGCGCCCGACACCAGCCCGCTGCCGAGCGAGCCGGCCGCGCTGGCGGCGGCGCTGCGCGACTTCGCCGGCGAGGGGGTCGGCCACGTGCAGCTGGTGCTCGACCCGATCACGGCCGACTCGATCGCGCGGCTCGAGCCCGTGCTCGCCCTGCTCGACGACTGACCGCTGCTATCCTCGCCGCCATGGACGAATCGGGCGCCCTGCCGCTCGGCGCCTCGGGCCGCCTGGAGGCGGTGCCGATGACGAACGCCGCCGGCGACCATGCCCTGCTCGTCCGTCAGGGTGAGGCCTCGCGAGCACTGCTCACCGGGGAGCGCGGCGCCGACCGCGAGCGGGTGGTGGTGGTCCCGCTGGACGACGACGTCGAGATGAGGATGGACGGCGACGCGCTGGCCGTCTGGCTGGCCCGGGGGTCCGTTGGCCCGCATCCCGAGTCGGTGCCGGCCTGGGCGAATGTGGTCGGCATGCTGCTCCTGCTGCTGGTGCTCGGCTTCGCGGTGGTCGGCAGCGTGGTCGTCTTCGGCTGGCTGGTCAGCCTCCTGTCATGACCGATGCGGCGCACGGCGTGCTGCCGCCCAGCTCCGGGCTGATCGCCATGCGCATCGGCCTGGAGTTCGGCTCGCCGCAGGAGTTCGCCAGCACCCTGGATCGCGCGCTGGCACGTGGCGGGGACCGGGGCGCCACGGTGGTGGCGCTGCTCGATCGGGGCGACCTGGCCATCCACATCCCGCGTGAGGACGGGCCTTCGTGGAACACCGTGCCGCTGGTCCACCTGCACCGCGGGCAGCAGCCCAGTGCCGACCAGTGGGCAGCCGCCAACGCCGTCCTGGAGAAGCTCGAGCGCTACCGGTGACCGATCGCCGGACGCGGATCGAACGGGAGCCCGCCGGGGCCGCCGTGGCGCCGATGAGCGCCGACCAGCAGCGCTGGCTGCGCCAGATGATGGCCCGCTTCGCCACCGGGGTGACCGTGGTCGCCGCCCGGCACGGGCCGCTGCTGGCGGGCATGACCGCCAACGCCATCGCCAGCATCAGCATCGATCCGCCGTTGCTGTTGGCCAGCATCAACCGCAAGTCCGAGACACACAACGCCATCCTGGGCAGCCACTCGTTCGCCGTCAGCGTGCTGGCCGACGGGCAGCAGTCGCTGGCCGACTGCTTCGCACAGCCGACCACGGCGGGAAAGCTGCAGCGCTTCTGCGACGCCCCGTGGCACGACGCCGAGACCGGGTCGCCCATCCTGGACGGCGCGATCGCCTACTTCGACTGCCGGCTGGTGGCCCAGCATCCGGGCGGCGACCACACCATGTTCGTTGGCGAGATCGTGGCGGCAGGGTTCGAGGAGGACGTCGAGCCGCTGATCTGGTACGCATCGGCCTATCGCCGGCTGCAGCGGGAGGCGTGACCTCCTTCCGTCCAAGTATGACGGCCCAGTCATAAGAACGACCGATTCGGCCCGATTCCATGCGGGAGCCATTACCGCCAGTTATCGGCCCCGCACCAGATCCAGCCAGATATGTCATTCGCATGACTGCCTGGTCATATGTGGGCGGACGCGAGTGGTCAGAGAGGACAGACCTCGCCAGCTGGGGGCGTAGGCGGCAGCGGGTCAGGCGTCGATGGCCGCCAGCGCCTCCGCGATGGTGCTGATCGCCGAGTCGATCTCGGTGTCGGTGGTGACCAGCGGCGGGATGATGCGCACCACTTGTCCGTAGGTGCCGCACGACAGCAGCAGCAGCTTGCGCTCGAAGGCCGCCTGGATCAGGCCCTTGACGAGGTCCGGGCGGGGAGCCAGCGAATCGGCGTCGGCGAACTCGATGCCGACCATCAGGCCGCGGCCCCGCACCTCGGCCACGCTCGGATGCGCGGCGGTCGTGCGCCGCAGCCCGGAGAGCAGCCGGTCGCCTTGCCGTCGCGCATTGTCCAGCAGGCCCTCGGCGGCGATGACGTCCAGCGTGGCGAGCGCAGCCGCGCAAGCGACCGCGTTGCCGCCGTAGGTGCCGCCGTGGGAGCCGGGGGTGAATCGGTCCAGCAGGTCGCGCCGGGCCATGATCCCCGACAGCGGCAGGCCGGAGGCGAGGCCCTTGGCCGTGACCAGGATGTCCGGGCGCACCCCGCTCCACTCGCTGGCCCACATGTGGCCGGTGCGGCCGACGCCGGTCTGCACCTCGTCCACGATGAGCAGGATGCCGTGCCGGTCGGCGATCTCGCGCAGCGACGGCAGGAAGCCGTCCGGCGGCACCACGTAGCCGCCCTCGCCCAGGATCGGCTCCACGATGAGCGCCGCCACGTCCTCCGGGTAGATGACGGTGGCGAACAGCTCCTCCAGGGTGACCAGGCTCCATGCGGTGGCCGCCTCCTCGGTGCGCCCGGTCGGGTTGCGCAGCACGTAGGGGAAGGACGCGAAGTGCACGCCGGCCAGCAGCGGCTCGTAGTGGCCGCGATACTTCACGCCCGAGCTGGTGAGCGACATGGCGCCGTGGGTACGGCCGTGGAAGCCACCGCGGAAGGCGATGATCGCAGGCCGCCGGGTCGCGTACTTGGCCAGCTTGACCGCCGCCTCGATGGCCTCCGCCCCGGAGTTCGACAGGAAGAGGCCCGCCTCCTCCCCGGACTCCAGGCCGGGGAAGGTGCGCGGCAGCCGCTCATGCAGCTCCAGCCCCGGCTGGTGGTACAGGATGTTCTGCTGGGCGTGGATGATGCGGCTCGCCTGCTCGGCGATCGCTGCCGCGACACGCGGATGGGCATGACCCGTATTGGTGACCGCGATGCCGCAGGTGTAGTCCAGGTAGCGGTCGCCGTCGATCGTCTCGATCCAGGAGCCCTCGCCGCGCTCGACCACCAGGTCGGTGTAGCGAGTCCAGACCGGCGGGACCCGATCGCGTCGCGCCAGCCAGGCGGCAACCTCGCCGCCGGCTTCGCCCGTCGCCTGCGCCGGACCGTCCACCACCTGCGCCATGACTGTTACCTCCCCACCATCGTGACCGGGCCAGCCTCGCGACGACCCTGCCGGCGCTGGCCCCACAGCTGGACGCCGATGAAGACGAACGCGACCAGGAAGATCAGCGTGCCGAGCACGTTCACCTCCGGCGGGATGCCCAGCCGGCTGACGCCGAAGACCCACAGCGGGAAGGTCACGGTGCTCCCGGCGGAGAAGAGCGTGATCACATAGTCGTCGATCGACAGCGCGAAGGCCAGCAGCGCGGCCGACAGGATGCCCGGGAAGATGATCGGGAAGGTGACCTTCCAGAAGGTGGTCCGACCACTGGCATACAGGTCCATGCCGGCCTCCTCGAGCGATCGGGTCATGCCGGCCAGCCGGGCCCGGATGGTGACCACCACGAAACTGATGTTGAACATGATGTGGGCGGCCAGGATGGTTAAGAAGCCTCGCTCCACGCCCAGGCTGACCCACAGCGTCAGCAGGGCCGCACCCAGGATGATCTCCGGCGCGGTCATGGGGATGAAGATCAGCAGGTTCATGGCCCCGCGTCCGCGGAACTGGTCGCGGGTCAGCGCCAGCCCGATCATGGTGCCGAAGGTGGTGGCCACGATGGTCGAGACCACCGCGATCACGAGGCTCAGGATCAGCGGGCCGGTGATGTCCGGCCGCGACCAGACGGTCAGGTAGTTCTCGAGGGTGAAGCCCTGCCAGGTGATGTTCTGGCGCCCGGCCGGGT
>DATBME010000036.1:0-4507 GCA_036555005.1 Candidatus Limnocylindria bacterium
CAACGCGTCGTCGACGACGCGCGCCACGCCGGCCAGGTCGTGGCAATGCCGCTCGCGGATGCGCGCCACCTCGATCCAGGCGGTGGCGGCATCGACCGACGCTCGCCGCGTGCCGATCCGCCACAGCTCCTCGGCCCGCTCGATCTCGCCGGTCGCCAGCAGCAGCCGCGCGGCGACGCGCCGCAGCGCGTTGGCCTCGGCCGGATCGGCGGTGGTGGCCTGTGCCGACTCGACCAGCTCCAGCGCATCATCGATGGCACCGGCGCGCAGCAGGTCAAGCGCCATGCCGCGCGGGTCGAGGACGGTCGCCTGCCGCCAGCCCCCGCTGCGGAGCCGCGCCAGCTCGCCCTCCAGCAGGGCCAGGCTGACGACGTCCTGGAAGTTGTGGTCGAGCACGACCGCCAGGATGTCCGGCGATCCGCCGCCGAGGTAACCGAAATAGCGCGACGGCACCTCGCTGCCCGGGCAGTCAACCTCTCGCCGCACGCCCAGCACGCCGGACTCGACGTCGGCCAGGCGCGCTCCGCCCAGCGGTCGCCGGAAGAGGCGGCGCGCCGTGGGCAGCAGGTCGTCGTGCGCCTCGGGAATGGTGGCCTGCTCGCGGAACAGGCCGTGGAATGTCAGCCGCGCGGCCAGCATCGGCACGTCGAAGGTTCGCCCGTTGTAGCTCACCAATCGCTCGGCGGCGGCCAGGTCCAGGACCAGCGCCCGCAGCAGCGGCCGCTCGAAGGGATAGTCGGGGAGCAGGTACTGGCGCACCACCAACGCGTCGTCGACGACGCGCGCCACGCCGGCCAGGAAGATTACTGTGCCGGCGCCGGTCGAGAGCCCGGTCGTCTCCGTGTCGAAGTAGGCCGCGGCCGGGCGCTCCGCCACCGCCCGGCGCACCCCGTCGGGGAGTGGCAGCCGCCGCTCGATCAGCAGGGCGCGGCCGTCCTCGACCACCAGGGTCCGGGCTCCGAACCAGCGCGCCAGCAGATCGAGCCGATCCTCGCGAACGACGGGCGGTCGCGGGACCGGCTGCCGGAAGGCAGCCAGCCGGTCCGCCAGAGAACGCGCACCGGTGGCGGCGGGCTCAGCCATCGAGGGCGGTCAGCAGCTCGATCACGACCTGCTTGCCCCGCGACCCCACCTCGATGGCCGGCCCGACGCAGGCCGGGCAGCCGTCCGCGCAGGGACAGGACTCGACTGCCTGGCGCGAAGCCCGGATCAGGTCCGCCGTGAGCGTGTACAGGCGCTCGGTCAGGCCGACCCCGCCGGGCGTCGCGTCGTACAGGTACAACGTCGGCTGACCGGTGAATGGCGCCTGCACCTGCGCCAGCACGCCCAGGTCGCGCGGGTCGCACATCAGCAGCAGAGCCGCGGTCGTGCGCGCCACCCGGGCCAGCCCGATCAGGGCGCCGTCCAGGGTGTCGCGGTCGTATCGGTTCACCACCTCCGCCGGCGGCACCAGCCAGGTGGCGGTGGTGTGCATCTCCTGCTCGGGGATGCTGATCGAGCCCCAGCCCACGTTCTCGTGGGTATGGAACTTGAGCTTCTTGAACATGGTCACCTTCCAGGCGACCATCACCTCGCCGCGCTGCCGCTTGCCGGCAGGCGCCTCATCGGCCTCCTCGAAGACCTCCAGCACCTTGAGGGTGATGCCCAGGTCCGCATCGGTGTAGTAGTCGACGTCGGTGCGCGTGACGTAGGCCTTGCGCTCGTCCCAGTCCAGGCGATCGACGTGGTGCTGCACCCCTTCGTGGATGTAGATCGCCTTCTCATGGACCAGCAGGGGAGCGGCGAAGAGATCGACCTCGCCCAGCACGCGGTGCCGGTCGCCGGTGGTGTCGACGATGACCACGTTCTCCGGCGCCCCGGAGCGCAGGCCGAAGTCGCTGGCCGGGAAGTTGTCGTGGCTCCAGTAGTAGCGGTCGTCGTCCGCGTGGCGCAGGTAGCCGTCCTCCTCCAGCACGTCCAGCAGGGTCGGCGTCTCCTCGATGCCGAAGCGCTCGGTGGCGGGCACCGGCAGCTCGAAGCTGGCGGCGCGCAGGTGGTTGAGGAGGACGTGCAGGTTGTCCGGGTTGACCAGGCCGTGCTCCGGCGAGCTGTCGAACAGGTACTCCGGGTGAGACGCCAGGAACTGGTCGATGGGAGCCGATGAGCACACCAGTGCGGCCAGGCTCGTCCCTGAGCGACGGCCGGAGCGGCCCATCTGCTGCCAGGTGGAGGCGATGGTGCCGGGGTAGCCGACGCTGATGGCGGCGTCGAGGCTGCCGATGTCGATGCCCAGCTCCAGGGCGTTGGTGGCCACCACGCCGCGCACGCGACCGTCGCGCAGCCCGGCCTCGATCTCGTGGCGCTGGTTGGGCAGGTAGCCGCCCCGGTAGCCACGGATGGTGTGCGGATGGCCCGGTGGCGGCTCGAAGGTCTCCTGCAGGTAGCTGGTGAGCACCTCCACCTGGGTGCGGGAGCTGGCAAAGGCGATGGTCTGGACCCCACCGCCGATCAGCCGCTCGGCCAGGAGCTGGCCGGTCAGCAGCGCCGAGCCACGAATGCCCAGCTGTGGATTGGCGACCGGCGGGTTGACGACCAGGATGTGCTTGCGCCCGCGCGGAGCGCCGCTCTCGTCGATGACCTCCACCGGCGCCTCGAGCAGCCGCTCGGCCAGCTCGCCGGGGTTGGCGATGGTGGCGCTGGCGCAGATGAAGACCGGGTCGGCGCCGTAGTGCTGGCAGACCCGCCGCAGCCGGCGGATGACGTTGGCCACGTGGCTGCCGAACAGCCCGCGGTAGGTGTGCAGCTCGTCGATGACGACGAAGCGCAGGTTCTCGAACAGCTTGAACCACTTGGTGTGGTGCGGGAGGATCGCCGAGTGGAGCATGTCCGGGTTGGTGATGGCCACCTGCCCGGCGCTGCGCACCACGCTGCGGATGGCGGTTGGCGTGTCGCCGTCGTAGGTGTGCGTCTTGAGGGGGATATCGGCCGCCTCGGCCAGGGCACGCAGCTCCACCAGCTGATCCGCGGCCAGCGCCTTGGTCGGGAAGAGATAGAGGGCGCGCGCCGCCTCGTCGCGGGCGACCGCGTCGACGACCGGCAGGTTGTAGCAGAGCGTCTTGCCCGAGGCGGTGGGCGTCACCACGCAGACGTTTCGTCCGGCACGGACCGCCTCCACCGCAACGGCCTGGTGCGTGTACAACGCCTCGAAGCCCCGACCTCGCAGCGCCTCGACCAGCCGCGGATCCAAACCCGCCGGCCACGGCGCGTAGCGCGGCGGTTGCGGCTCCAGCACGCGGTGCGCGGTGAGAAGCCGCGCGATGGCGGGGTCGCCGAGCAGGGCGCCGATCGTGTCGTCGACGGAGGTGGGGCGGTCGAGGATCATCGGTGCCTCCTGGTCAGTTGAACTGAACGTACGTTCGGTTACGGTAGCACGGCTGTTCTATATGGCGGCCAAAATGTGGAAAACCGGGGGCAGGAATCGTTTGCGCGGTGGAAAACGCGGCCGGTAGACTCGCCGCTGATGACGGGGATCGACCTCTCGGCTGACCGGCCACGCCCTGCGCGGCGGCGCTCGCGCTACACGCTGCCTGCCTCTCGCGGAGGGATGGCCTGGCTGGCCGTGCTGCTGGTGGTCGGCGCGTTCGTCGTCTTCCAGGTGGGCCGCCAGGTCTACGCCAGCTGGTCGATCGGCCAGGAGGCAGATGCCATCCGAGACGAGATCGCGGCGACGGAAGCGCTGAACGCCGAGCTGAAGGAGGAGCTCGATTACCTGCAGTCGGACGCGTATGTCGCGGTCGAAGCGCGCAAGCTCCTGAACCTGGGCTACTGGGGCGAGCGGCTGCTGATCATTCCGCCGGGCAGCGAGGTGCTGCCGCCCGAGGCTCGACGGCAGCACGCACCCCCCAAGCCGCTGCTGGAGCAGTGGCTCGACCTGTTCTTCGGACCCTAGCCTTCGCGGCACGGCCCCATCTGGCACCGCGAGCGCGACAGCTCGCCTGTCGCAACGTGGCGCGGTCGTCAGGCGCCGCTGGCGGCTCCCACGGAGAAAATCCCGAACCAGTACCCGCGCACGAGGTCGTGGGTGCCGAGCAGGGCGTAGCCGGCCTGTCGCATCTGCTCGCGGATGCGCGATGGTGGCGACGCGTGCCGCCCGTACCACGGGGCGAGAAGCCCCTCCCGCCGCGACTCGAGGATCGCGACCCGTCCACCTGGCCGCACGAACCGACGCGCGTTGGTGAAATACGCGATCGGGTCGGGCAGATGGTGATAGGTAGCCGAGACGAAGAGCAGGTCGACCGGGTCCGGCAGTTCCAGGCGGTCGCGCGCCACGTGCACCGCTCGGAGCGTGGAGAGGCCGCGCTCTGATGCGGCGCTCTCGATGTCGTCGAGCCGGGATCGACTGGCATCGGCTGCGTACAGCACGCCACCGGGCTCGACGGCCCGGGCCAACCGGATCGTGAAGTGGCCGGCACCCGGCCCCAGGTCGGCCACGATGTCGCCGGGCGACACGTCGAGCGCCGCGACGACC